>JBBIHD010000058.1:0-10599 GCA_037447195.1 Nitrospirota bacterium
TTTTTCAGGAAGGTCGGTCCCGCCGCCATGGGGAAGGATCTTGCGGTTCGCCTCTTCCGAAGGACATTCCATATGGCGGATCACCTTGCCTTTCACCATATACACGACCATCTCGGCGATGTTCGTCGCGTGGTCGGCGATCCGCTCCAGGTACTTGGAAATATAGGTCAGCCGCACGGCGCGGGAGATGTTCTTGGGGTCCTGGAGCATATAGACCAGAAGCTCGTTGAAGATTTGGTAGTTCACGTTGTCCACGAAGTCATCGGCCTCGCAGACCGCGATCGCGAGGTCCGCGTCCCTGGCCACGAAGGCATCGAGGCTGTCCTTCAGCATCTTCTGCGACGCCTCGGCCATGCGCGGGATGTCGATGTAGGGCTTGAGCTGCGGCTCGTCCATGAGCTCGATGGCCCGCTCGCAAATGTCCACCGCAAGGTCGCCCATGCGCTCCAGGTCCGTGATGATCTTGATCGCCGTGGTCACGAACCGGAGATTACTGCCCGTGGGCTGCCAGAGGGCCAGGAACCGGATGCACTCCTCCTCGATCTCCACGTCGTAGGTGTTGACGACGTGGTCCCCGTCGATCACGGCCAGCGCGAGCTCGCGGTCGCGCTCCACCAGGGCCTTGATGGACCGCGCAATCGCGCTTTCCACCAGGCTGCCCATTTTCAGGATCCGCTCCTTCAGCGCTTCGATGTCCTGTTCTTTCTGTCGAGTCATGATATTCTCCCGTTACGCCTAGGGCTGAGCGCATGGAGCATAGGGTTCAACCCTCCGCGCTTAGCGCGATGCTCTTTGCCGCATCATCCAAACCTTCCCGTAATATAATCGTCGGTCTGCTTCTTTTCGGGGTTCGTGAAGATCTTTTTCGTCGGGCCATACTCGATCAGTTCGCCCATGTACAGGAAGGCCGTCATGTCCGATACCCGGGCGGCCTGCTGCATGTTGTGGGTCACGATGATGATCGTGACCCGCTCCTTGAGCTCCGCCACAAGCTCCTCGATGCGGGACGTGGCAATGGGGTCCAGGGCCGAGGTGGGCTCGTCGAACAGGATGATCTCGGGGTCCGTGGCGAGCGCCCGGGCGATGCACAGCCGCTGCTGCTGGCCCCCCGAGAGGTTGAACGCCAGGCTGTGGAGGCGGTCCTTGGTCTCTTCCCAGAGCGCGGCCCCGCGGAGCGCCTGCTCCACCTTTTCATCCAGGACGCTTTTCTTCGTGACGCCGCGCACCCGGAGCCCGTAGGCCACGTTCTCGTAGAGGGACTTGGGGAAGGGGTTCGGCTTCTGAAAGACCATGCTGATGCGCATGCGCACTTCGATGGGGTCCACCTGGGGGCTGATGATGTTCACGTCGTCCGGATGGAGGACGATCTCGCCCTCGTAGCGGTTGCCGTGGTAGAGGTCGTGCATCCGGTTGAAGCACCGCAGGTACGTGGTCTTGCCGCAGCCCGAAGGGCCGATGAAGGCCGTCACCTGGCGGTCGGGGATCGCCAGGCTGATGTTCCGCAGGGCATGGACATCGTGATAGTAAAAGTTCAGATTCTTTACTTCGGCTTTTATTTTCTTTCCGTCGCTGGAGGTCATAGTTTACACACCTTAAAGATCATTTCGACAGGATGACAGGATAACATCCGATAAGAAAAACAGTTATCCTGTCCATCCCGTTATCCTGCCAAAGGATTTGAATTCGGTATTTGTTCAGTTTCAGAAAACAAAAGCGCCATCACCACTTGATCCTGCTCCGGAAGCGCGAGCGGAGCCAGATGGCCACGCCGTTCATGGCCAGGGTCATGGCCAGAAGCACCACGCCCGCGGCCGCCGCATTGTGCAGGAACGCCTCCTCGGGCCGCGAGGTCCAGTTGAACATCTGGATCGGCATGACCGTGAAGGGGTCCAGGAGCCATTGGAACGACAGGAACGGAAATTCCGCGGTCACCGGCGGAGCGGGCAGAAAGGCGATGAAGGTGAGCGCGCCGATGGTGATGATGGGCGCGGTCTCGCCGATGGCCCGCGACAGCCCGATGATCACGCCGGTCAGGATGCCGCCGGTGGAATAGGGCAGCACGTGATGGAGCACGGTCTGGAATTTCGTGGCCCCCAGCGCATAGGCGGCCTCGCGGATGCTGCCGGGCACGGCGCGGATCGCCTCGCGGGTCGCTACGATCACCACCGGCAGGATCAGGAGCGCCAGGGTGAGCCCCGCCGCCAGGATGCTCTGGCCCAGCCCGAAGGCGTAGACAAAGAGCCCCAGGGCGAGCAGTCCATAGACGATGGACGGCACGCCGGCCAGATTGGTCACGTTGATCTCGATCACGGCGGTGAGCCAGTTCTTGGGAGCGTATTCCTCCAGATAGATCCCCGCGCCCACGCCCACCGGGATCGCAGCCAGCGCCGTGACCAGCATGACGAGCAGCGTGCCCACCCAGGCGGACAGGATGCCGGCCTGCTCGGCCCGGCGAGACGGGAAGGAAGTAAAGAATTCAGCGGTGAAACGCGGCAGGCCCTCGATGAAGAGCTGGATGAAGAGCGCGAGCAGCACCAGCACGCCGAGCATCAGGGACAGCAGGCCCAGGACGCCGAAGACGTAGTCCCATCGCTTGTGGCGGGAGATGATCCCGCGGATTTCCTCCACCTGCGCCTTCGCCATCTCAGTACGCCTCCCGGATCCGCTTCTTGAGCGCAAATCCCGCGATATTGAACCCCAGGGTCATGAGCATCAAGGTCAGGCCCGCGGCGAAGATCGTCTGGTAGCCCACGCTGCCGTGCGGCAGGTCTCCCAGGGCCACCTGGACGATGTAGGCCGTTATCGTGGCCGCCGGCTCCAGGGGGTTCCAGGTGAGGTTCGGCTGCATGCCGGCCGCGATGGCCACGATCATGGTCTCTCCCACGGCCCGGGAAATGCCCAGGATGTAGGCCGCGGCGATGCCCGAGAAGGCCGAGGGCACGACCACGCGCACGGCCGTCTGGAACCGCGTGGCGCCCATGGCATAAGACCCTTCGCGGATGTGCATGGGCACGGCCCGCATGGCGTCCTCGCTCACCGAACTCACATAGGGGATGATCATGATGCCCATGACCAGGCCGGCCGACAGCATGTTGAACCCCGGCAGGTCAGGCATGATCTTCTGGAGCAGCGGCGTCACGAAGATGAGCGCAAAGTACCCGAAGACCACGGTCGGCACGGCGCCCAAAAGCTCCAGGAAGGGCTTCACGATCTCGCGCAGCCGGTGCGGCGCGAACTCGGAGAGGTAAATGGCGATGATCGTGCCCAGGGGAATGGCGACGAAGAGCGCCGTCAGCGTGGTCACGAGCGTTCCGGCCACGAGCGGCATGATGCCGTAGTGCGCGTTGTCGAAAAGCGGCGTCCACTGCGTGTCCGTCAGAAAGTCCAGGATCGGCACGTGCCGGAAAAAGGGGACGGATTCGTAGATCAGGACGCCCGCGATGGCAAAGGTGGTCAGGACCGAAGACAATGCGGCGAGGAACAGGGCCGACTCGATCGCGCGTTCGCGCAGAAGCTGGCCGCGTCTCCGGGCGTACATGGGCTTGTGGTTGTTCATAAAGGCCGGACTCCGCGCGGGAATATCGGCTCCCGCCGGGCCGCGGACAGCGGGCGGCGGAAGCGGTATGGATGTGGATGCGTTGTTATCGGTCATAACTATACCATAAAGTAATTTCCAATGCACTAAAAAAAGGGGGCGCCCCGCGGGGGAGCGCCCCCTTGTATGCTCTGATGAGATGCCTGATGCCCGATAGCGGCATCAGGCAGGCCGCGGCCAAAGGGCCGCGCCATGCTTAGTGCGAGGCTTCCTTCTTGAGCAGGGCTTCCACGGACAGGCCGACTTCAGACTCGCCGCCGAAGACCGTGCCGTACTTCTTCTTTTGAACGTTTTCGAGCGCCCCGTCATAGGCCTGGGACGGGAGCGGGATGAACTTCACTTCCTTTACCAGACGGGCCGCGTTCTTGAGATAGAACTCCACAAAGTCCCTGACTTCTTTCTTTTCGAGCGACGCAGCGCTGATATAGAGGAAGACCGGCCGGGACAGGGGACGATAGGCGCCGCTTTTCACGGTCTCGAACGACGGAGAGACGGGAGATGCGCCCGCCTTTTCAACCACCGGCACGGCCCTGAGCTTTTTTGTGTTCTCCATGTAATAGGCGAACCCGAAATATCCCAGCGCGTTCTTGTCGCGCGAAACGCCCTTGACCAGCACATTGTCGTCTTCGCTGGCCGTGAAGTCGCCGCGGCTCGATTTGGACTTGCCGACCACTGCCTCGGTGAAGTAGTCGAAGGTGCCCGAGTCGGAGCCGGGGCCGAAGAGCCTGAGCGGCGCATCAGGCCAGGAGGGATTCACCTGGTTCCAGTTCATGATCGTGTTCTGCGCGCCAGGCTCCCACATTTTTTTGAGTTCGGCAACGGTGATGCTCTTGAGCCAGGTGTTCTGCGGATGCACGGCGATCGTGAGCGCATCGAAGGCCACCGGCAGCTCGACGTACCGAATTCCCTTTTCCTTGCAGGCGTCCATTTCCGACTTCTTGATCGGCCGCGAGGCATTCGTGATGTCCGTCTCGCCGCGGCAGAACTTCTTGAAGCCGCCGCCCGTGCCCGAGATGCCCACGGTCACCCGGGTCGCGCCCCGGACCGCCTTCTGGAACTCCTCAGCCACCGCCTCGGTGATGGGAAAAACCGTGCTCGAACCGTCGATCTGGATGATGCTCTGCTGGGCCGCGACAGTGCCGGGCATGACGGCCGGGACGGCCATGCCGAGCAGCGCGGCTGCTAACACGAAAAATCGCTTCATGGATCACTTCCTCCTGTCTGTAAGACGTATTTTATAGCTGCGTTTTGCTCTTTTAGAGCATGCGCTATGGTAGTATTCCAATGTTACAATTACGTTACAAAACCATGACATTTTCATTACCGTGCGACTCTTCCCTTCGTCCCGCCCTCGCCTTCCGGACGTGCTGCGGGCCTCTGGAAGAATAAAAAGGGTCCTTTCGTTCCGAAAGGACCCGGGTGGGGCCGGTCTGTAATGTTTAGTTCATTGCCTCTGTGACGATGCGGTAAATGTCGGTGTTGTCGATGGCCCTGCCGAGCGCGCGGCTGCCCGGGCCCCGGCTCCAGATGACCGTGTCCACGGCCGTATGGCCGCCCGACGTCCAGCCGGGCTGAAAATCGCCGAGCATTCCTCCGTCTTCGTCGCCGTTCAGGGCGAATCCGCCGGTTTCATGGTCGGCAGCGATGATCAGCAGGGTATTCCTGCCCCGTTCCGGCCGCGCGTCGATCCAGTCGAGAACGACTTTCACGGCCTCGTCGAAGGCGAGCGTCTCACCGATCTGGTAGGTAAGGTTGTTCGCGTGATTTGCCCAGTCGATCTGGGAACCTTCGACCACGACGAAGAGTCCGTTCTTGTCGCGTTCCAGGACATCCAGCGCCGCTTTTGTCATCTCCGGCAGACGCGGCTCCGACGTGTCGGGCGTGCGCAGGTACTCGGGCGTCATGCCGCCCGTGCTGAAGAGGCCCAAGAGATTCATTACGCCTGAAGACGCCGCCTTGAGCATCGCGTCGCGGGACGTGACGACCGTGTAGCCATAGTGCTCCGCCTCGGTAAGGTAATCTCCGTAGGCGCCGCAGCGGTCGGGAGCCGTGGCGTTAAACCGGGACCTGCCCCCGCCGAGCATCACGTTGGGACGGGTGATCCGAACGTACTGCCGGGCGATCTCGTTCTCGCAGCTTCGGGACCACACATGGGCGCCGAAAGCGGCGGGCGTGGCGTGGGTTATGGTAGATGTTGCCACGAGTCCCGTTGTTTTGCCCTTTTGCTGCGCCAGCTCCAGCAGGCTCGGTTGATAGGGACGACCGTCGGAATGGAAGCATATCTCGCCGTTCATGAACTTTTCTCCGCAGGCCCAGGCTGCGGCGGCGGCGGCCGAGTCGGTCACCGTGCTGTTCGCCGAGTGGGTCCGCTGGTACCCGATCTCCTCGAGGGTCTCGAACCAGAGAGGGTCGCCATTGATCCCGTTCCGCGTGATGCGCGCCGCAGTGACGTTAGCCAGGCCCATGCCGTCGGGAACCATGAGGATGATGTTTTTTGCCCGGCGTTGGTCCTCGAGGGCGACGTCCTTCGCGATCCCCGGCCAGGGAAGGCAGAAGACCAGCACTGCGACGGAAACCAGAACAATCTGCCACTGATGGTGCTTTCGCATAGTACCACCTCCTTGGGGTTATCCGTCCCGTTCCGGGACGGGGTGAACGACGAGCGAAATCGCCTCTGTCCGGCCTGCGGTATGTCATGAAGAAAAAGGTGCGTCTGCTCCGTTCAGGACGCTGCGTACCGCTCTTCCTGCCGCGCAGGAACGCCGAGCGGGAGCAGCAGGGTAAACGCGGATCCTGCTCCCGCCTCGCTCGAAGCGGTAATGGTCCCGCCCAGCAAGGTCGCGAGGCTTCTGCTGATGGCCAGGCCGAGCCCCGTTCCTTCGTTGGGCTCCCCCCCGCGCCGGCTCAGCTGTTCAAAGGCGTTGAAGAGGCGGCCCATGTCCTCTTTGCGTATCCCGCGGCCCGTGTCAAGCACGGAAAAGGCCACCCGGTCACCCTGCACCGAGAGTGACAGCCGGATGGATCCCTGTTCAGTGAACTTGGCTGCGTTGCCTGCCAGGATCATGATGATCTGGCGCACTTTGTCGGGATCCGAAACCGCCGTGACGGGTAATGAGGGGCAGGCGACCTCGACGGTCACGGGCTTTCCCGTGACCAGGACCCGGACGGTCTCCGCAATGTCGCCGATCATCTCGGCGGGATCGAAATGCCGCAGGATGACCTCCATCTTTCCGGCTTCGATCTTCGACAGGTCGAGGATGTTCGTGATGACTGCGCGGAGGCCGAGGGCGCTCGCGATGAGGCTGTTCAGGCGCGCCTTGAGCTCGACGATGGAGTTCTGCTCAACGGCGCTTTTCAGGAGATCGGCGAGCAGAATGATGGCATGGACCGGCGAGCGCAGTTCGTGGCTCATCGTGGCGATGAACTGCGTTTTCGCGTCATTGATCCGCTCAAGCTCTCTGGTCCGTTCATCGGCGACCTCGCACTGCATCACTGTATTGGCAAGAGCCGAACTCTGGTAAATCACCAGCTGCTTTACGGCCAGGAGGCCCGCAAAGCAGCCGTATTCGTCCACGACCAGCAGGTCGTCATAGACGTGCTGCGGGGGCCGGGAAAGAGCCCGGCCGAGAGCGGAGTCCAGTGGTTCATGCAGCGATACGATCAGCGGCTCGACGTCGGCCAGCGCACTGATCGGGTCCTTTCCGAAGAGTTCGAGCGCGAAACGCCGCGAGAGGGTTATGAAGAGCTTTGAGCGCATAACCAGTCCCGAAGGACGCTCCCCGTCCAGAACGGCAACGGCCTCGAGGCCCGGGTCTTCATGGAACCGTTCCGCGACCTCTTTCACACTGCGGTGAGATGCTACGGAGGATGATGAGGTGATGAGAGCTCCCACCGGCGCGCTTCGGTCATGCAGGGTCTCTGTATGGGTTGTCATGTGACCTCCATGATACGTTTCATTTTCTCTTTCCTGAGGCAGTCCATCCAGTTCATGATTTCATCCAACGCCATATCCGCCATATCGAGATAGTCCTCCACATCCGCACAGTGATTCAGCTCCCGGCCGATGGAGATCACGCTTCTGACGCCCCATACCCGGTTGATGACCATATCGGAGATGCACTCGAGGTGTTCAGCCTGATCGGCAAAACAGCCCTGCCGTTCGCCGCAGATGGACCTGCAGCGTTTATCCGGATTGTCGACAGTGGATATTTTCATACTCACCACCGAGGATACCAATCGTTCGTTACAGGTCCGTTACAGGGATGTGATCGTTCTGTTACAGGCGAAGATGCCCAATGGATCTCTCGCAAGAGAAAAGAAAGGGACAGGAGAACGTTTCCGTTCCGCCTGCCCCGGAGGGAGGGGTGAACCAGGGAGTCTCGCGGTCGTTTCAAGGCCCGTTCTGCCGGGACGCCGTCGTCGTTAGAAGTACACCTGAGCCTGGAGCTGATACATGTCGCGTTTGTCCTTTTCCGCGCCGGTAACGCCGGAGATGGAGACATTGCCGCCCACGTCGGAACGCACCCAGTTCAGGCCCATCTGCCCTTGATGCGCTTGCGGCGGGCCGGAGAACCGGAATATCACCGTCAGGGCGAGGGCGCAGCATCCCTGGGAAGCATTATCTCGGTGACCGTGCCTGCTCCCTGTTTGCTCGAAATGACTATGTTCCCGCCCAGGCGGCGGACTGCGCTGCGGGCAGCGAGGATCGACCTCACACAGCCGGCAGCTTCACCGGCCGGCCTGCGGCCTTTCACCGAACAGAACCGTGACAACTGCTTTGCAGTGAAACCGGCGCCGGTATCGGCGATCTTCAATCTGACGATTCCCTCATCAGAAATGAGAATCGCCGTTATCCTGCCCCGCTCGGTGCTGTGGGCGGAGAATGACAAAAGGTCCATCATCAACTGACGGACGACCCCGCTGTCGCCGCGTACGGTATGAGACCGGCCGTGAATGATCACCTCCACGATCACTGACTTGCCGGCGATCCTTTGCCGGCAGTGGTCAGCGGCTTCATGAAGTACTTTTTCGGTTTGAACGCCCTGATCCCGCCGATCCGCGCGTTCACCTGATGAGCCCCGCCCCTGCACCGGATTCCGGCATGGACGTATGACGTTCATTTTTGATGCCGATGACGCAGGCACTTCCTGCGGCAGTACCTGCTGCTGCGTCGCGGGCAGGGTGTGGCTGCGATGCAGGGGCGTCGCACAGGCTGCCGTGAGGCTGCCGCGAGCCCTATCGTCTGGAAGAGATTTCATGGCGGTCTCCTTCAGTGAGTTTCGGGACAGGAGCATTCCGAGAAGTCGGATGTCGACCGGATGTCGGCGCCCCTTCCTCCTTCGTTAAGCGGCCTGAAGAGAAAATCGATATCATGAGTGCCATGATGCTCAGGAAATAAAAGGTCAGAAATCTTCGACCCGCCGTCACCAGTCCATCGGTCGCTTACGATGGAAATAGTCATTTTTTGATGCACCGATCATCACGGTCTCTTTCCTGAGACCTTAAGCAAACCGTTCCCGGATCCGGTCCGTCAGTCGATAACGCCAGGACCAGATGCCGGAAGCGGGGACTGGCGAAAGCCGTGAGTCCCTGCCGATCAGATAGCGGTTCCCGCGCCAGGCCACGGTATTGGAAAAGATCGGGACGAACCATAGAAACCCGATCAGAATGTCCTTGAGAGGCATGAGGAGATAGCGGGCGCCGGAGCCCGGCCACTCTTCGCTGTCCGGGGCGCTTTGGGAGACCATGCGTCCGATGCCGTAGTCGATCAGCGTCTTCAGAGCGCTCACGACGGCGGTGAATGCCCAGGTCGCTGCCGAGACCTTCCAGAGGACAAGCGGCAGCGCGGAAATGAAGATTGGGTTGCCGAGCAGCTCGGAAAGGTACTTCACGCCGCCGATCCTCCACCGGAGTTTGCCCCATCGCGTATGACGGTTCAGGAACCGCCGGAGGCCCCAGAACTCGTTCACGTTGTTGATCAGGTAGTTCGACAGGACGACCCGGTATCCCGCGCGGTCGATCTCCCTTCCGATGATGAAATCCTCGGCCAGAAGGTCCTTGAAGGCCGCGAGCCCTCCGATGCCGTCCAGGGCGCTCCGGCGCATGAGCATGGATTTGCCGATGACGCAGGGCATGCCGAGCACCCGGTCGAGGAGGCAGACGCTGCCCAGGATGAACGAGTTGAGGTGTAGATTTTCCAGGACCGCCCCAAAAGACCGGCCGCCCACACCACGGATGAGATTGCTCACCAGCCCCACGGAGGGATCGGCCATGTGTTTCATGATCTTCCGGAGATAGTCCGGACCGACCGAGACATTGCTGTCGCTGATCAGAACGTATTCATGTTGCGCCGCCCGGTAGGCAGGCAGCAGGTTGTTCACCTTCGGATTGAGGCCGGCGTTCATCCGCTGGACAAGGATCGTGATGTTCCGGTCAGGATACCGCTCTCGGACCATGCGGGCTACTTTGTGGGAGGAATCGTTCGCGTCCTGAAGGCAGAAGATGATCTCATAGGACGGGTAGTCCTGAACGCAGAAGCTTGCGAGATTGTCGAAGAGGTTGTCGTCGAGCCCGCTCAGGGGCTTAAGGATGGAAAGGGGAGGAAGGCCTCGATGGGGCGTCACGTCCTGTCGTGCCCCATGCGCTTCACCGGCAGGGCCGCGCCGGCGGCCGGCTTCCTTGCTCTGAAGCAGCGTGCTGCGGACCGCGGCGAACTGGATCGCATGGAGTGCGAGGCCGATGGCTGCGACAACGGCGCAGATGGTAAAGATGATCATAGGTTCCTCCTTCTGTCAGCTTCGGAAAAGGGTGATGGCGACTCCTTTATTGTGCCGTATACAGTTCTTAACGGCTTCAATGTTTTTTTCGCAGTTCAGAAGCGTCTTCCATGAGTACAGGTGCGGGGCCTTGTGGAAATCGCTGTTGGCAATGTAGGGGTACTTCTTCAGGCCGATTACGTTGAATACGTCGTCCCTGTTCGCAATTTCCCAGGCATCGATATATTT
>JBBIHD010000059.1:0-10593 GCA_037447195.1 Nitrospirota bacterium
CCCGTGAGCGCCCTTGAGCAGGAGCTCAGCTTGCTGTCTTCGGAGGTCCCTGACGGGCGGATCATGGCGGCCGGGATCACCGGAAGCGGCGGCAAGCAGGCGGCCGAGGCGATCGGCGCCCTGTTCGTGAACGAGATCCTGGCCCAGTCGGGTTTTGTCGGCCGGTTTCATCCCGGCGCGCGGACCGTGATCGAGATGGGCGGCGAGGATGCAAAGCTCATCCTGCTCGGCCAGGACAGCGGCGGCAAGGCCAGGATCCATGAACGCGGCCTGCGCCGCGGGCACGGGATCGTTCCTGGACCAGCAGGCGAACCGGCTCCATCTGACCATCGAGGAGTTCAGCAGCATCGCCCTGCGCTCCGAGCATCCCCCTCGTGTCGCCGGACGCTGCAGTGTCTTTGCCAAGAGCGACATGATCCATCTCCAGCAGATCGCCACGCCCGACCACGATATCGTGGCCGGGCTGTGCTATGCCATGGCCCGGAACTTCAAGGCAACGCTCGGCAGGGGCAAGAAGCTCCGCGCGCCGGTCCTGTTCCTCGGCGGCGTGGCCGCGAACCTGGGCATGCGCCGGGCCTTCAGCGACGTGCTCGGATTTTCCGACAACGAGATGGCCGTGCCAGACCATTTCCACACGTCCGGCGCCATCGGCGCGGCGCTGTCAGCGCTGAACGCCGCGGGAAGCGCCCCGCCCTATCGCGGACTCGCCGGGCTTAAAGAAGCGGGGAAGGACAGCCGGATCCCGTCCGGCGCGAACCCGCTCAGCATGCCGGCGAACGTCATGCCGAATCCTGAACAGGACGTTGCGCCGGGCGCAGACGGCCTGATCGAGGCCTATCTCGGCGTGGACGTGGGGTCCGTATCCACGAACGTGGTGGTGATCGACGGCGAGAGGCGCGTGCTGTCAAAGCGCTATCTGCCCACGGCAGGCAGGCCCATTGAGGCGGTGAAGCAGGGGCTGGCCGAAGTGGGCGCCGAGGTCGGCGGCCGGGTCAGGATCATGGGCGCCTGCACGACCGGTTCCGGAAGGTATCTCACGGGCGACATGATCGGCGCCGATGCGGTCAGGAACGAGATCACCGCCCAGGCAACAGCGGCCGCAGAGATCGATCCCTCGGTGGACACCATCTTCGAGATCGGCGGCCAGGACTCGAAGTTCATCAGCCTCGAAAAGGGAGCGGTGGTGGACTTCGAGATGAACAAGGCCTGCGCGGCAGGCACCGGGTCCTTCCTCGAGGAGCAGGCCGAGCGGCTCGGCATCCGGATCAAGCAGGAGTTCGAGGGCAGGGCGCTCAAGGCCTCATCTCCCTGCAGGCTCGGCGAACGGTGCACGGTCTTCATGGAGTCGGACCTGGTGCATTTCATGAACAAGGGCGCCGCAGTGGAGGACCTGACCGCCGGGCTTGCCTATTCCATCGTGCATAATTATCTGCAGAAGGTCGTGGCCGGCAAGCGCGTGGGAGGCAGGATCTTCTTCCAGGGAGGCGTGGCGGCGAACAAGGCCGTGGTCTCCGCCTTTGAACAGGTCACGGGCAAGGCGATCACCGTGCCGCCGCACCATGAAGTGACGGGCGCCATCGGCGCGGCCATCATCGCCATGCGGGAGCAGAACGGCAGGCCGAGCAGGTTCAAGGGCTTTGACCTGAGCAAACGGTCCTACACCATCAAGACCTTTGAGTGAGCCGAGTGCGCCAACCGGTGCACGGTGCGCAACGTGAGCTTCGAAGGCGAGCAGCCGCTCTTCTACGGCAGCAGGTGCGAAAAGTACGACGTCAAAAAGAAGTCATCGGACCGCCAGGCCCCGCCTGACCTGTTTGCCGAGCGGGAGCGCATGCTGCTCGCTGCCCCGGTCCGCGAAAAGGGCAGAAGGAGCATCGGCATTCCGCGCATGCTCTATGTGAGCGATTATCTTCCCTTCTGGAAGACCTTCTTTGGCGAGCTGGGTTACCGAGTCGTGCTGTCGGACCGTACGAACCGCGCGCTGGTCAACAAGGGGCTGGAGGCCACGTCGGCGGAGACCTGCTTCCCGGCCAAGGTCGCCCTCGGCCACCTGCAGGACCTTCTGGACAAGGGCGTCGATCTGCTGTTCCTGCCGAGCTACATCCGGTTTCCCGTGGCCTATCAAAAGCTCAAAGGCACCCAGGCCTGCCCCTATGTCCAGGCCTTTCCTTACCTTGCCCGCGCGGCGCTGCATTTCGGGGGCACAAAGACCATCGAGCCCGTGCTGCATCTCCAGGACCGCCGGCATTTCATCAAGAGCATGCGGGACCTCGCCAGGTCCCTGGGGAAGCGCGGCCCCGGCGTGCTGCGGGCACTGCATCGCGCGGAGCGGGCCCAGAAAGAGTTCGTCAAGGCTGCCGGGGCGCGGGGCAGCGAGGTGCTCGCATCGCTCCGGAAGGGCGAGAAGGCGCTGGTATTGGTCGGCCGGAACTACAATACCAGCGACACGGGCCTGAACATGAACCTCCCCGCCAAGATCCGGGACCTGGGCGTCCAGGCCATTCCCATGGACTTCCTGCCGCTCCAGGGCGTGGAGATGGACGGCCTGGAGAACATGTACTGGCGGTCGGGCCAGCGCATCCTTGCGGCTGCCCGGTTCATGCGCGAACACCCGAACCTCTACCCGCTGTATATCACCAACTTCGGGTGCGGTCCTGACTCCTTCATCACGCATTTTTTCAGGGACGAAGCTGGCGACAAGCCGTTCCTGCAGCTCGAGATCGATGAACACAGCGCAGACGCAGGCGCCGTCACCCGCATCGAGGCATTCCTTGACAGCCTGAAGCACGCGCCGTCCGTTTCGTTGCCGCGCACCGTCGCGGTGCGGGCGAACGGGTCGCCGTACCGGAAAAAGGTCTATCTTCCGCCTATGACCGACCACGCCCATGCCATCAGCGCGGCCTTTCAGGCCTGCGGCGTCGAGTCGGAAGTAATGCCCGAGTCGGACGACGAAACGCTGCGCATCGGCAAGGAGCACAGTTCGGGCAGGGAGTGCTATCCCCTGGCGCTCACCACGGGCGACATGATCAAGGCAACGCGCAGGCCCGGCTTCGACCCTGAACGGAGCGCCTTCTTCATGCCTTCCGGCAAGGGGCCCTGCCGGTTCGGCCAGTACAACCGCTACCACCGGATGGTGCTGGACCGGCTCGGCCTTGAGCAGGTGCCCATCCTCTCGCCCTCGCAGGACGAGACCCTTTACCGCGACGTGGGTGTCCTGGGGAAGGATTTCACCCTTCTCTGCTGGAAGGGAACGCTCGGCGTGGACATGCTCCAGAAAGCGCTCTGGGAGCACCGGCCCTATGAAAAGCGGACAGGGGCATCCGACCGTGTGTACGCTCAGGCCCTGCGCGCCCTTACAAGCGCACTTGAACGCAAGGAGGACCCGCTGCCCGTTCTGCAGCAGGCCTACCGGGAGTTCAACGACATCGAGTGCTTCGAGCGCGACCGGCCCGTGATCGGGGTCGTCGGCGAGATCTACATCCGCGCCAACCGTTACGGGAATGAGAACATCGTGCGCCGGATCGAGAAGCTCGGCGGCGAGGCATGGGTGGCGCCCATCTCCGAATGGCTCGCCTACCTGAACGTGACGGCAAAGGACGCCGCACGCATGAACCGCGCATGGAGGGACCTGTTCAAATCGCACGTGGCAGGCTGGGTGCAGGCGCGTGAAGAACATAAGATGGTCAGCAGCTTCAATGGGAGCCTCCGGAGCCTGCATGAGCCGGCGATCAGCGAGACCCTCCGCGCCGCCGCTCCCTACGTGCATCATTCCTTCGAGGGCGAGGCCGTGCTGTCCGTGGGCAAGGCCATTGACTACATCAACCGGGGCGTATCAGGCATCGTGAACGTCATGCCCTTCACCTGCATGCCCGGCACCATCGCCGGCGCGCTGCTCAAGCGCGTGCGCGAGGACCACAACAACATCCCGCTGCTGTCCATAGCCTACGAAGGCCAGAAGGACTCCCAGACCATCACGCGCCTGGAGGCGTTCATGCACCAGGCCAGGGAGTACCGGCAGCGGAAGAATTCATAGCAGAACGTAATTGCTCAGGTCAGCCGCCCGCTCTGTCGCTCAGCGTGTCATACAACGTCGAACCTGCAACAGAGCACGTGCTTATACCCTGTCGTAAAGAAGGCTGTCCTTCGCACCGGCATCGCCTGCGGTTTGCCTCTTCCGCCACCTTCCCGCGCCGCGCGAATATTCTTTCCAGGACATTCCCCGAAATTCACTTGCTGATCGGAGTTGCTTGAACAAAATCAACAAGCTGCCGGCGGCGGGAAAGGGTGCGGGTGTTTTCTGGCTGCAGCCTCTTCACTCAGTCGCGCATGCGTGCCGGTTCATCGTCGGCAGAACTGTACAAATCCTCATACTCCTGAGACAGTTGCAGGGAGAAGCGCTGTGGAGCACGCTCCGGGCGCGACTATCGCTCACGGGCTGCGGTCCTTGCGCGCATCACATTTTGGGGAAAGTCCAGAATATTCTTTCAGGTTGCATTTGAAATTTTTTTATGATATTTATTACCTGTATGCCGAACGTGAGGATAAAATTCGGAACATCAGGCTGGCGCGGCGTGATTGCCGATGAGTTCACGTTCGACAGAGTGCGGGTGGTGACGCAGGCGATCGCCGACCATCTTGCCGCGCAGGGCCTGAAGGAAAAAGGCGTGATCGTCGGCTATGACACGCGCTTCCTGTCCGAACGGTTCGCCGCGGAGGCCGTTACGGTCCTTGCCGCGAACGGGATACGCTCCTTCCTTTCCCCGCGGGATGTTCCCACGCCGGTCATTTCCTACGAGATCATCCGGCGCAAGGCGGCAGGCGGCATCAATTTCACGGCAAGCCACAATCCTCCCGAATATAACGGCCTGAAGTTCTCTCCCGGCTGGGGCGGTCCGGCGCTTCCCGAGACGACCAGGGACGTTGAGTCCCGGGCGAACGCCCTGCTCGAAAAGAACACGCCCATCGCGGTGATGCCGATCCACGAGGCGCGGGAAAAGGGCCTCGTCGAGGACGCGGACCTGCGCAAGTCCTATCTCGATGACCTGAAAAAGAAGGTCGACCTCGAGCCGGTCAGGAAGGCGAAGCTCAAGATCGCCGTGGACCTGCTCTACGGAACGGGGCGGGAGTATCTCGACGCGGTCCTCAGGGACGCCGGCTGCGCCGTGACGGTGCTGCATGCGCAGCGCGACGCCTTCTTCGGCGGCAGGTCGCCGGAGCCGTCGGAAGAGAACCTCGCGGAGCTTTCGGCCGTCGTGAAGAAGGGCAAGTTCGATGTGGGCCTGGCCGTAGACGGCGATGCGGACCGCTTCGGCATCATCGACGCCGACGGCGCCTATATCAATCCCAACCAGGCGCTGGCGCTGCTGCTGGACTATCTCTGCCGCAGCAGGGGCTGGAAGGGCGGCGCAGCGCGCTCCATCGCCACTACGCACCTGATCGACGCCGTGGCGAAGAAGAACGGCATCGAGGTCTACGAGACGGGCGTGGGCTTCAAGTATATCGGCGACCTGCTGGTCCAGGGCAAGATCATCTTCGGCGGCGAAGAGAGCGCGGGGCTCACGGTCAAGGACCACGTTCCCGAGAAGGACGGCATCATTGCCTGCCTCCTGGCCGCGGAAATGGCTGCCCGGGAGAAGCGGACCTTCAAGGAACTGCTGAAGCGGCTGTACAAGGACGTCGGCATGATCCTGAACCACCGCATCAACATCCGGTTCACCGATGAGAACCGGGCTGCCATCGAGGCCCGGCTGGGCCAGCCCCTGTCGGAACTGGGCGGCCTGCGGGTCAAGGGCAAGAAGGCCACGTCCGACGGAACCAAGTATATGCTCGAGGACGACAGCTGGGTGCTGATGCGGCCCTCGGGCACGGAGCCGGTGGTGCGCGTGTATGTTGAGTCTGGCTCGGAAGCGAAGATGAAGGAGCTTGTGGAAGCAGGGCGGAAGTTCATTCTGGGACAGTAAGAATAGTGCGGAATGCGGAGTAACGCAGTCTCTCCAGGCCGTTCGATATTCCGCACTCGTCACTCTGTATTCAACACTGATAATGAGGGGGGTTCATGAGCGAGATTCTTGATGTATTTGCCCGCGAGGTGGTCGATTCCCGGGGGAATCCAACGGTGGAGGCGGACGTGTTCCTCGAGAGCGGCGCCCTGGGCCGCGCCATCGTGCCGAGCGGCGCGTCAACAGGCGAGCGGGAGGCGCTGGAGCTGCGGGACGGCGGCTCCCGGTATCTGGGCAAGGGCGTGCAGAAGGCCGTGAAGAACGTGATCGAGGTGATCGCGCCGGCGCTTCTGGGCATGGAGGCCATGGACCAGGCCGTCGTGGACAAGGCCATGATCGAGCTGGACGGCACGGAGAACAAAGGAAAGCTCGGCGCCAACGCCATCCTCGCGGTCTCCCTGGCCGTTGCCAAGGCCGCCGCCGAGGAATCGGGCCTGCCGCTCTATCAGTACCTGGGCGGGCCGAATGCGCGGGAGCTGCCGGTGCCGATGATGAACGTGCTGAACGGCGGCGCCCATGCCGACAACAACGTTGACATCCAGGAATTCATGATCATTCCGTCGGGCGCGCCTACGGTGGCCGACGCGATCCGCATGGGGGCCGAGGTCTTCCACCAGCTCAGGGCGGTCCTGAAAAAGAAGGGCTACAACACCGCGGTGGGAGACGAGGGCGGGTTCGCGCCGAACCTCAAATCGAACGAAGAGGCCGTGCAGGTGATCCTCGAGGCCATCGAGAAGGCAGGCTACGGCGCGGGCAAGGACATCTTCCTCGGCCTCGACGCGGCTGCCAGCGAATTCTTCGACAAGAGCGTCTATGACCTGAAGGGCGAAGGGAAAAAGAAGTCGCCCGAAGAGATGGTCGCCTTCTACGAGGACTGGGTCAAGCGCTACCCCATCATCTCCATCGAGGACGGCATGTCCGAGAAGGACTGGAAGGGCTGGAAGCTGCTGACCGACCGCCTGGGGAGCAAGATCCAGCTCGTGGGCGACGACATTTTCGTGACCAATACGTCCATATTCAGGAAAGGGATCGCCGAGGGCATCGGCAATTCGATCCTGATCAAACTGAACCAGATCGGGACGTTGACCGAGACGCTCGATGCCATCGAGATGGCGAAGCGCGCCCGGTACACGGCTGTTGTCTCCCACCGGTCAGGCGAGAGCGAGGACACGACCATTGCCGACCTGGCCGTGGCGACGAACGCGGGCCAGATCAAGACCGGTTCGCTGTCGCGCACGGACCGCATCGCAAAGTACAATCAGCTCATCCGCATCGAGGAGGAACTGGGGAGCGCGGCGGTGTACCGGGGCAGGGACGTCTTTTACAGCGCGCGGGGATAGCCCCGCATCAGTCATGGGCAAGAGAAAATACGCACGAGTCGACAGCGCTGCCAGGGCGGCCTTCAAAAAGAAGGCAGCCCTGGCAGCCGCCATCCCCCTGGCGCTCTACCTTCTCGCCTCCTTTCTCTTCGGCGAGATGGGGCTGGTGAAGTACTACCGGATGAAGCACCAGCACGCATCCCTTGCGCAGGAGATCGAGGACCTGAAGGCCGACAATGTGCGGCTGCTTCGCGAAGTGCATGCGCTCCGGAACGATGCGGCCTATATCGAAACGCTTGCCCGGGACAATCTCGGTCTCGCCCGTCCGGGTGAGATCATCTATTATTACGGAGACGCATCAGCTAAATAACGTCCGCCCCTGATCAATGACGGGGACTGCGCGGCCTATTCCCGGTTCATCGCCGCGGCCCTTCCTGCCGGGGATGGATGTCCCTTATGTCCGACGATCCTCTTTCCATAGCCTTTGTATGGCACATGCACCAGCCATATTACAAGGACGACCTGACGGGCGAGTACATCCTGCCCTGGGTGCGGATGCACGGCATCAAGGATTACTACGACATGCCGGCACTGCTGAAGGATTTTCCTTCCGTCCGCCAGACCTTCAATCTGGTCCCGTCCCTCCTGAAGCAGATCATCGACTATGCCGACAACGGCGCCATGGACCGGTTCCTTGCCGCGACCGTCATCCCCGCCGCCGATCTTTCGACGGAAGAGAAGGTCTTCCTGCTCAAGAACTTCTTCATGGCCAACTGGGACACCATGATCCGGCCCTACCCCGGCTACTGGCGCCTGCTCGACCGCCGGGGAACGAGCGTGTCGGCCGATGATCTTGTGAACGCGGCGCGGTATTTCACGGCGCAGGATTACCTTGATCTCCAGGTCTGGTTCAACCTCACCTGGTTCGACCCGCTCTTCCGGGACAGCGATCCTTTTTTGCAGGGGCTCATGCAGAAAGGGGGGGGCTTCTCTGAAGAGGACAAGGCGCTCCTCGTCGAGAAGCAGCGGGAGGTCATGGGCATGATCGTGCCGGTGTACCGGGACCTGGCCCAGGCGGGCACCATCGAGCTTACCACAACGCCCTTTTACCATCCCATCCTTCCGCTTCTCTACGACACGGACCTTGCGAAGGTGGCCATTCCGGACATCCGGCTTCCCTCCCGGCGTTTCAGCCGGCCCGAGGATGCTAAGGCCCAGGTGGAGCGCGCCCTGGCCTATCACGAACAGCTGTTCGGCGCGAGGCCTGCCGGCATGTGGCCTTCTGAAGGGTCTGTGGCCGAAGAGATCATCCCGATCCTGGCGGACGCGGGCGTGCAGTGGATCGGGACCGATGAAGGCGTGCTGGCGCGAACGCTCGGAACGGCCATCGAACGGGATTTTTCCGGCGTCCTGAAGAACCCCGGCATGCTCTATAAACCTTACCTGGCAGGCAAAGGGGACCGGCGCGTTTCGATCGTGTTCCGCGACCATACGATCTCGGACCTGCTCGGCTTTGTTTATTCCAAGTGGGACTACAAGAACGCCGTGCACGACCTGCTCGACCGGCTGCACCGCATCAGGCGGCAGGTCAGCGGCAGGGGCCCCCACCTGGTGCCGATCATCCTGGACGGCGAGAATGCCTGGGAGCATTACCAGAACGACGGCAGGGATTTCTTTCTTTATCTCTACGAGCGGCTGAGCCGCGACGAGGCGCTCCAGTGCGTTACGGTGGGCGAGTATCTCAGGAAGCATCCGGCCGAGACCGGGCTGGAGCGGCTCCATGCGGGCTCCTGGATCTATGCGAACTTCCGCATCTGGATCGGCCATGACGAGGACAACCAGGCCTGGGACCTGCTGGGCAGGGCGCGGCAGGAGCTTGAAGCCTACCGGGCGTCAGGCGGCGACGCGGACAAGGCGGCCCAGGCCATGGAAGAGATCTACATCGCCCAGGGGAGCGACTGGTGCTGGTGGTACGGCGACGACCATTTTTCCGAGAACGACGAGGAGTTCGACCTGCTCTTCCGCACCCATCTCATGAACGTCTACCGGCTCATCGGACGCGATGTGCCCGATGAACTGCATGTGCCGGTGCTGCGCGAGGACCGGCAGGCCCTGCCCACGGTGGAGCTGACGGCATTTCTGTCGCCTTCCATCGACGGCAGGGTCACGAACTATTTCGAATGGCTGCCCGCGGGATTCTATGATGTGAGCCACGGCGGCGGCGCCATGCACCGGGGCTCCAGCGTCATCACCCATATCTACTACGGCTTCGACCTCAGGAACTTCTTTCTGCGCATCGACCCGCGCCAGAGCCTGGCCGACGAGAAGGCGGCGGACCTTTCCTTCGTGATTAATTTTCTGCGGCCCAAGGGGTATGAAGTGGAGATCCGGGTCTCGCCCGGCGAGCGGCGCGTGGGCGCGGCAGTCTACCAGGGCGAGAACGGCGGACGGAAGCAGGCCGGCGAGATCAATTCAGTGGCCGCCGACGAGATCATCGAGATCGCCGTGCCCTTCGAGGCGCTGGGCCTTCGCCAGAACGATGTGGTGCAGGCCTTCGTGACCGTGAAGCGCGACGGGTCCGAGATCGAGAAGTGGCCTTTCCGCGGCTACATCCAGTTCACTGTTCCCACCGAGGACTTCGAAGCGACCATGTGGCAGGTGTGACATGACGACCCTGTTCTGGATCGGCATCGGTTTCTGCCTGCTGCAGTCGGCCCTTTTCTCGGGGCTGAATCTCGCCTTCTTCGGCCTCACGCGGCTGCAGCTCGAGGTCGAGGCCATGTCGGGAAACCCCCGGGCCGAGAAGGTGCTGTGCCTGCGCGAGGACGCCCATGTTCTTCTTGCCACGATCCTCTGGGGGAACGTGAGCATCAACGTTCTGCTCACGCTTCTGTCGAACTCCGTGCTGGCCGGCGTGAGCGCCTTCTTTTTCTCCGCGGTGCTGATCACGTTTCTCGGCGAGATCGTTCCCCAGGCCTATTTTTCGCGCCACGCGCTGCGCATGGCGAGCCTGCTCGAGCCCTTCATCCGCTTCTACCGGATCGTGCTCTATCCCGTCGTCAAACCTTCGGCGCTGATGCTCGACTGGTGGCTCGGCAAGGAGGGCATCCGGTATTTCCGGGAACGGGACCTGCGCGCCGTCATCCGGAAGCACATTGATGCGCCTGAATCGGACGTGGACCGGCTCGAAGGCGTGGGTGCGCTGAACTTCCTCGCCCTCGACGACCTCCTGGTGTCGCAGGAAGGGGAGCCTGTTGACCCGAAGAGCGTCATCA
>JBBIHD010000060.1:0-10576 GCA_037447195.1 Nitrospirota bacterium
TCCATCCTGCCGAGCCGTGATAATTGCCGGACCAGTTCCTCGCGCTTGCCGGCATCCAATGTCGCGTCGAAGGATTGAGCGTCGCGACGCACAACCTTTCCGCCGAGCCGGTCGATGATCTTTTCAACGTCACTTGGCGCGCTTTTGCTATTGCTCGCGTACAACGTGTAGGTGACCGCAGGAGCCTCTACATCTCCGACCGCCTGCATACTGGCAGGCGCCTCTGCCGCCTTCTCACGCACTTCATCGGCATCCATCAATCCGGTCATGGGCTTCTTCTTTGCCCTTTTCTCTGTTGACGGTTAGTGCGTTTCTTCTTCCGCTACTGGTGCCGGGGCTTTTGCGGCAGCTGCATAGCCTTCGACCCTTGCCTCCGGCTCTGCCTCGCGCTTCATCACTCGCCCGGGAGCGGCAGCAGACGGTGCCTCCTCTGCGGGAGCAGGAGGCGGCGGAGGCTCATAGGCATACTTCATGTCGAGGGACTTGTACTCCGGCGTCTGCGGAGGCGCGCTTGACCGGTCAGCGGGTTTATCCGCCCCTATCTCCTCTTCCGTGCGTGGAGCCGGGAGCGGTTCCTGCTGCATGTATTCCTTCGGCGCCTCGCGATAGGGCATGGTCCTGTCCATGCTTTGATAGACGTAGTAGGCCGTCACGACGAGGAAAAGGACAGCCACGGTCTGGAGGGGCAGCTTGACCGCGAGGGGATAGAAGATGCGCTGGAAGAGGCTCTTTTTCTGCTCCGCCTCCTCGCGCACACGGGCCATGATCTTTTGCGTGAGCCAGGGCGGACTTTCGACCTCCTCGAGGCTTTGGACATGGGCGAGGGTCTTGCGCAGCTCGTCCAGCGCGTCGCTGCAGTCAGTGCAGGAGGCGAGGTGGTCCCCGATGGCGGTCATTTCTTCTGCAGTGACCGCGTTATCGAGATACTCGGACAGCTTATGCCGGATGTCGTCGTGTGTCATGGCACTCACAGTGTTCCCCTCAGTTTTTTCAAACAGTCCTTCATGGCCTCGCGGGCCCGGAAGAGGCGCGATTTCACCGTGCCTTCCCGGACCTTCAGGACTTTTCCGATCTCGTCGTAGGCATATCCCTGGACGTCGCGCAGCACCAGTGCCTCGCGGAATTCCGCCTCCAGGCCGCTGATGCAGTCCTGCACGGCGCGCTGCATATCGCGCTGTTCCATGCGCTCCAGGGCCGAAGGTGACGAAGAGGGCGGGTCGGGCATCATTGCGCCGTCTTCAGTCGCTATAGGGTCGTCAAGGCTGACGGGCTCCCGGCTCCGGCGGGTTCGGACCTGCTTCAGCCGGTTCCGCGCCTGGTTGATGACGATGGAGGTGAGCCAGGTGGAGAACCTCGCGTCGCCCCGGAACTTCTTCAGGTTCCGGAAGGCGGAGACGAAGGCGTCCTGCGCAACCTCGCAGGCGTCGTCGTAGTCTCCCGTGATCCTGTACGCGATGTTCACGATCCGTTTCTCGTGCCGGCCCACGAGCGCCTCGAAGGCGGGGAGATCCCCGGCTTGCGCGGCAGCGACCAGCTGCGCATCGGCGTCCGTTGATCGGACCGGTCCGTCACCCTCCTGATCATTAGACAGCTGAATGGCTTTGTTTGTTCCGCCGCTCATCCTGAATTCATTGTAGCGGAATCGGGCGGGATTTGCATCTGAAAAGCCATCTCTCACCTTCATCCTCTCCCCTGAGGGGAGTGGGCAGGGTGAGGGGATTTACTTTGCCATCGAGACCCCAGAGATCAAGACGCGCTTATTCGTACCACCAAAGACGATCATAGATGCCGGCTCTACCTGGTATTGTTCTGGTGCCGCATCTGTGATACAATGCGGCAATTCTGGCGACAAAAAAGTGCTGCCATTCGGGCACGAAGAAAGTCGTATATTTTATCCTGACAAGGGAGGTTCTTCATGGCTGACAAGGTCATCATTTACGGCAAGGCCGGTTGACCCTACACCACGCAGGCCCGTGAGGCCCATAGCGGTGCGATCTATTACGATGTAAAGACCGACCACGCAAAGCTTGACGAGATGCTGAAGTACTCCAAGGGGCGGCGCGACGTTCCTGTCATCGTCGAAGGAGAGAAGGTGACCGTCGGCTTTGGAGGCACCTGAGGAGTATGAACGCCGGCGGTCCGCCGGTATCGCTTAATTGACTACATGCCTGTTGCCACGAAGGACGCGAAGCGCACGAAGAAGTGCAGGGACGGGAGTTTAGCCGCGAATTGACGCGAAGGAAGGCAACGGCGGGTTTTGAGCCTAGAAATTTCATGGTTTTAGATTTTACTTTCAGGAAAGGATGAAGTATGCCCATTAACCGTTATTTTATCGAGAAGGAAGACACGCTCATTCTTATCATCGACATCCAGGAGCGGCTGGCCGCGGTCATGAAGACCGAGGTGAAGGACCAGGTGGTGAAGAACTGCCGGCATCTGATCGAGCTGGCGAAGATGCTGAATATCCCCGTCATGGTGACGGAGCAGTATCCCAAGGGCCTGGGCCCCACGGTCCCGGAGCTCCGGGAGGCAGCGGCGGGGACAAAGCCTGTCGAGAAGATCGCCTTCAACTGCTGCGGCGAGCCGGCTTTCATGAAGGAGGTCCGCGCCTTTGACAAGAAGAAGATCATCGTCACGGGCATGGAGACGCATATCTGCGTGCTCCAGACGACCATCGGCCTGCTGAAGGCAGACTTCGTTCCTCATGTAGTGAGCGACGCGGTCTGCTCGCGGACCAAGGCGAACTGGCGTGTGGGCATGGAGCTGATGCGCAGCGCCGGCGCTGTCGTAACCGGGACGGAGACGGTGCTGTTCCAGCTCCTCGGCGTGGCCGGGACCGAGGAGTTCAAGGCCATATCCAAAAGGATCAAGTAGGCACCTGTGCTGTTTGTGATGTGCCCCTATCGAGGTAGTTTATCGTGGAAGGCGACAAGGACAAAACACATAAGCATGAGTTGATCTCCGACGACGTGAAGAAGGCCATCCAGGAGACCTTCTTCAAGGAGCTGAAGGACCCCGTGGCCGTCGAGGTCTTCACGAAGCAGGGCGTGAACGACCAGTTCAACGAGGCGGCGGTACAGGTCGCGAAGGTCTTCGCTGAGCTGAGCGGCAAGGTGAAAGTGTCCTTCCACGCCGTGGGCGATGAGCAGGCGAGGAAGCGCGGCGTCGAGCGTTCGCCCACGCTGCTGATCGCGCCGGACAAGTACCGCATCCGGTACACGGGCGCGCCGCTGGGCGAGGAGGCGCGGTCGTTCCTCGTGGCGCTGATCATGGCTTCCACGGGCCGGACCGTGCTTCCGCCGCCCGTGGCGGAGCGGATCGCCGCGCTGAAACAGGAGCGGCAGGTCCAGGTCTTTGTGAGCCCCACCTGTCCCTACTGCCCCCAGCAGGCGCTGAACGCCATGGCAGCGGCCATTGTCAAGCCCGAGTTCGTTTCGGCCGAGATCGTGGAGATCTATGAGAACCAGGACCTGGCCGAGGAACTGGGTTCCCTTGCCGTGCCCCAGACCTTCATCAACGGAACCTTCACGGGAGCGGGGCTGCAGCCCGAAGAAGTATTTGCCGAGTCGCTCATCACCCTGAAGGAACCGGAGCAGGTATCGGAAGACGTGACGCCCGGCGAGCCCGTGGAAAAGGACCTGGTGATCATCGGCGGCGGGCCCGCGGGCCTGACTGCCGGGATCTATGCGGTGCGCGCGGGACTGAACACCATTATCGTTGAGAAGCGCGCCCTGGGAGGCCAGATAGCCATCACGCCGGTGGTGGAGAACTATCCGGGCTTCATGCGCATCGGCGGCAAGAGCCTGGTGGACCTCATCGTGCAGCAGGCGGTCCAGTACACGGACATCCACGTGGGCGAGGTGGTGAAGGAGGCCCTGAGGGAAAAGGAGCGCTTCCGGATCACCACGAACCGGGCGATCTATCTTGCCAGGGCCGTCATCATCGCCACGGGCGCGGACAACAAGCCGCTGACCGTGCCGGGCGAGAGGAAGTTCTACGGCCGCGGCGTGAGCTACTGCTCCACCTGCGACGGCTACTTTTTCAAGGACGGCAAGAAGGTCATCGTCGTGGGCGGCGGGAACACGGCAGTCACGGACGCCCTCTATCTTCACAACATCGGCGTGAAGGTCACGCTTGTGCACCGTCGTGACAGGCTGCGGGCGCAGGCGCATTTGCAGGATAGCCTGAAGAAGACCGGCATCCCGGTGATGTGGAGCAGCGAGGTGCGCGAGATCCGGGGCGAGAAGATCGTCACGTCCGTGAGCATTGAGAACACGAAGGAGAGGAAGACGCGCGAAGAGCAGGTGGACGGCGTGTTCATCGCCATCGGGTACATCCCGAACAATGAGATCGCCAAGATGCTGGGGGTCGAACTGACCGACACCGGATACATCAAGGCCGACCCCATGACCATGCGCACGTCCGTTCCGCTGGTCTACGCAGCCGGCGACCTGAGCGGGGGCGTGAAGCAGATCTCCGTGGCCGTTGGCCAGGGAACGATCGCGGCCATGACGGCCTTTGAGGACCTTTCGAGCCCTGACGGGGTGAAGAAGGCAGAGGCAGGGGCGGAGTTCAAAAAATAGCCGGACTGCGCTCCTGGTGCGAAAATCACGAAGCAGCCGGAGGAAGTCACTGTTCGATCTCTTGAAATGTCCTTTTATTCGTTGGGTCAAAACCAGAACCGGATATGCACACGGAGGCACGAAGGCGCAAAGGTGAACCCTGAACCAGTGTTCATGATTGTTTTTCTCCGTGTGCTTCGTGGCTTCGTGTGAGACAACCTGTTTCGCTTTGGCTTCGGAGTCATTGGTTCAGGATATTGCCTCGCCTATGATTACTGGGTAAGGAGGTATCATGAACAGGCCAAGATGCATTCCGAAGGCTTTGGTAGTTCTCTTCGTTCTTCTCCTCTTGCTCGCCGGATCACTATCCGCACTCTTCGCCGCCCAACATTCCATTGCCATCGATGATTTTGAAAAAGGCCTGCATCCTCGCTGGGAAGAGAAGGAGTTCAAGGGCAGGACGCTCTATTCGGTCGCAGCGGAAGGCGACGGGCATGTGCTCCGTGCAGAGAGCTCGGGAACGGCCTCAGGCCTGGTCCTGAAGCATGAGTATGATGTGAAGGACCTTCCGGTCCTGACATGGCGATGGAAGGTGTCGAACATCATCAACAGGGGAAACGAGCGGAGGAAGGAAGGCGACGACTATGCTGCCCGGGTCTACGTTGTCTTTCCCCACTGGCTGCCCTTCAGGACGCGCAGCATCAATTATATCTGGGCGAACAGGCTGAAGCAGGGCGAATGCGTGGCGAACACCTACTACGCCAGGGCCATGATGTGCGCCGTGCAGAGCGGCGGGGAAAAGGCCGGCACGTGGATCACGGAGCGGCGGAATGTGTACGAGGACTTCAAGCGTCTCTTCGGCGAGGAGCCGCCGAAGGCCGGGGCCATCGCGGTCATGACCGACACGGACCAGACCGGCGAGTCCGCTACAGCCTGGTACGACGATATCAGGCTCGAGCGGCGCTGATACAAGGGACTGTCCCCTTTGTTCCCGGGGGACGGTCCCTGTCGTAAGCACTTTTTTCTCCCTTGCCAAAGGCGCAGTGACTTTAGTACAATGACGGCACTTTTCAGGCCCTGCAAGGGCGCTAACAGGTGCGGGAGGCATTGTGCATGGGCAGATATGCTGATATGTTCAGGCAGAGCGTAAGCGACCCCCAGGGGTTCTGGGGCAAGGCCGCAGAGGCGATCTCGTGGAGCAGGAAATGGGACCAGGTCCTTGACGGCTAGAACCAGCCCTTCTATCGCTGGTTCAGCGGCGGCGAACTGAACACCTGCTACAATGCTCTTGACCGGCATGTGGAATCGGGCCGCGCCGACCAGGTCGCCCTGATTTACGACAGCCCCGTCACAAAGCAGGTGAAGACCCTCACCTACCGCGAGCTGCGGGATTCCACTGCCCGGTTCGCCGGGGCGCTGCAGGGGCTCGGCGTCACAAATGGCGACACGGTCGTGATCTACATGCCCATGATCCCCGAGGCCGTCATCGCCATGCTCGCCTGCGCCCGCCTGGGAGCCATCCACTCGGTGGTCTTCGGCGGGTTCGCGCCGAACGAGCTGGCGGTCCGCATCGACGACGCGAAGCCCCGGGTGATCGTCTCGGCCTCGGGCGCCATCGAGGTCACGCGGCTGATCGAGTACAAGCCCATGCTCGACAAGGCCATCGAGCTTGCATCGCACAAGCCGGAGAAATGCGTTGTATTCCAGCGTCCCCAGGTCACGGCGCAGCTCATGAACGGCAGGGACCATGACTGGGCGGAGCTCACGGCAAGGGCCGCGCCCGTGGACTGTGTCCCGGTCAAGGCAACAGACCCGCTCTACATCCTCTATACGTCGGGCACCACCGGGCTTCCGAAGGGTGTTTTGCGGGACAACGGCGGCCATGCCGTGGCGCTCCAATGGAGCATGGAGCATATATATAATGTAAGGCCCGGTGATGTGTTCTGGGCGGCCTCGGACGTGGGCTGGGTGGTGGGCCATTCCTACATCGTGTATGGTCCGCTGCTCGCGGGCTGCACCACGGTGCTCTATGAAGGCAAGTCGGTAGGCACGCCCGATCCCGGCGCCTTCTGGCGCGTCATCTCGCAGCACGGCGTGAAGGTGCTCTTTACGGCTCCCACGGCCTTCCGGGCCATCAAGAAGGAAGACCCCGCGGGCGGCTATCTGAAGAAGTACGACCTTGCGGGGTTCAAGTACCTTTTCCTGGCCGGTGAACGGCTCGACCCGGACACGTACCACTGGGCGAGCGATCTTCTGAAGCGGCCCGTGATCGACCACTGGTGGCAGACCGAGACGGGCTGGCCCATCACCGCGAACCTCATGGGCATCGAGGAGCTCCCGGTCAAGCCCGGATCATCCACCATGCCTGTTCCCGGCTTTGACGTGCGCATCCTGGACAGCAGCGGCAGGGAACTCGGCCCGGACCAGGAAGGTGTCGTTGCCATTAAGCTGCCGCTCCCTCCCGGAACGCTGCCCACGCTCTGGAAGAATGACGACCGCTTCGTCAAGTCCTATCTGTCCCCCTTCCCCGGCTACTATTATACGAGCGACGGCGGCTACAAGGACCGCGACGGCTATCTCTTCATCATGGGCCGCATCGACGACGTGATTAACGTGGCCGGCCACCGCCTCTCGACGGGGTCCATGGAAGAGGTCGTTGCAAAGCATACTGCCGTTGCCGAGTGCGCCGTGATCGGCGCCCATGACGCGTTGAAGGGCCAGCTTCCCGTGGGCCTCGTGGTGCTGAAAGCAGGTGCGAACGGCGACCAGGAGGCGATACGGAAAGACCTGGTCAAGATGGTGCGCGAGCAGATCGGCGCCTTTGCCTGCTTCAAGCAGGTGGCCGTGGTGAACCGGCTGCCCAAGACGCGCTCGGGCAAGATCCTGCGCGGCACCATGCGCAGGATCGCCGACGGCGAATCGTATACGGTGCCTGCCACCATCGACGATCCTGCCACGCTGGGCGAGATCGAGTCCGCCATGCAGGGCATCGGGTACGGCAAAGGCGGTTCATCGCACTCATGAGGACCGAAGGCGGCGGCAGGCCTCCGCTCGCATCCTTCCGGCCGGATTTTCCGGTCACGGAGAAGTTCGTCTACCTGGACCACGCGGGCGTTGCGCCTGTATCGCTCAGGGTGAAGCAGGCTGTCGAGAGCTTCCTGGACGAATGCGCCCGGAGCGGCGCGTTTCAGTATCCCGCCTGGATGCTGCGCGTGAACGAGGTCCGGAAGGCCGCTGCGCGGCTCATCAATGCCGATCGCGATGAGATCGCCTTTGTGAAGAGCACATCCCACGGTCTTTCCCTTGTCGCGTCGGGCCTGGACTGGAAGGCCGGCGACAATGTGCTGATCTTCGAGAACGAATTCCCTTCCAATATCTATCCCTGGCTGCACCTCGCGCAGCGGGGCGTCGAGGCGCGGGTCGTTCCTTCCCGGAGCGGCGCATTTCTTTTCGAGGACATAGAAAACCGCATCGATGCCAGGACGAGGCTTCTTTCGGTAAGCTCCGTGCAGTTCCGCAACGGCTTCCGCATCGACCTCGGGCGGCTCGGAGCGCTCTGCAGGGACCGCGGCGTGCTGTTCTGCGTCGACGCCATCCAGAGCCTGGGCGTTATTCCCATGGACGTGAAGAAGTATCACATTGATTTTCTTTCCGCTGACGGGCACAAGTGGCTCCTGGCGCCTGAAGGCATCGGGATCTTTTCCTGCCGGAGGGAGCTTGCCGAACGGCTCGATCCGCCGCTTCTTGGCTGGAAGAGCGTTGAGAACGCCCTCGACTTCGACCATATCGATCTCCGTCTCAGGACCGATGCCCTGCGCTTCGAGGAGGGATCGCTGAACGTCATGGAGATCATGGGTCTGGGAGCGGCACTTGAGCTTCTGGAGGAGGCGGGGATCGAACGCATCGAACAACAGGTGCTGGACCTGGGGGACCTTATCATCAGCGAGGCGGAACAGCGGGGTTATGAACTGCGTTCGCCACGGGACCGCGCATCGCGGGGCGGCATCGTCTCATTCACGGGAACGTTCGATCCCGCCCGGGTCCGGGACGGGCTGCGGGAGCAGGGCATCATGGTGAATGTTCGCGGCGGCGCTCTGCGGGTGTCTCCCCATTTCTATAATTCCAGAGAGGATATTCAGCGATTCTTTGCGGCCTTTGATCCTGAATAAAGCATTGATGATCTCGTAAGAAGTCAATTTATCACACAAAGGCACAGAGGACACGAAGAACAGCCAATTGAAAAGAAAGGGTTTTTACCCTTTGTGACTTCCTCCGTCCCGCATCCAATTGTTATAGATACGGAGCGGGGGTGGCTTTGTGTGAGACCGGACTTTTTACGACTTTATCAAGCATTTGGACGCGGATAACATCGGATAACGTCAAGAGAAACCTGCGATCAATACTTGAAAAAGAGCTCATCTGCACGGTGAAAAGCTTTTCGCCGGGCGCCCTTCTTTCGATTGCCTTTCTTGGGCGCGAAGAAAGGTAGCAAGCGTATGCCGCAAATAATGATTTAGCTGTTTGGCACGGAGAAGACCACGATTTGACAAGCTGTTCCTGATGCGGTCCGCATACCACAGCCGTCACTTCCGCGACAGCGACGTCAGCAGCGCGATCACGGCGCTTCGCTGCTTCTTGTCACTGATGCCGCGGAAGAGGCGAAGCAGTTCTTCTTCATCCCTGCTCAGCCTGCCATAAGCGGCGGGCGCCTCGGCCACCATGCCGCTGTCTGCGGGAAAGAAGGTCGATGCCGGCGTGTCGAGCGCCCGCGCGATCTGCTTCAGCCGCGCCACGCTGACCTGGTCGATGCCCTTTTCATATTTCTGCACCTGCTGGTAGGAAAGGCCGATCTTTTCGGCGAGTTGCATCTGGGTGAGCCCCAGGGTCTTTCTCATGTCCCGGATGATCTGTCCTGTTGTCCTGTCTATCTTCATGGTCCTACTTTAGGTAAGTTCCGGCAAAAAGTCCATCAATTAACGGTTGTTTTTCTGCTTGACAAATACTACCAACAGTTGTACTGTTTTCGCAGCCATTGCACCGGGTCTGTGCAGGCCGCAAGAAGCGTTATTCCCATTCAATTTGGGCCATCGGCCGCGCAATAAGGGGATGCTGCCTTATGGCAAAACAAAGGGTCCTCGTGATCGACGACAGCATGGCGGTGAGCGGCACGCTCGGTGATGTGCTGGAGGCGGAGGGATACAGCGTGACACGCTGCGGCGACGCGGCCGCCGCCCTCGGCCTCGTCGGGCAGGGATGTTTTGACATTGTGATCACCGATCATGTCATGCCGGGCATGAAGGGCGTGGAAATGACGAAACGCTTGCGCTTCCGCTGCCCCGGATCGTTTATAATCGGCATCAGCGCCGGACACAAGGAACAGGAGTTCCTCGAGGCCGGGGCAGATGCCTATTTGAACAAACCCTTTACTATCCGCGAGCTGCTCTCGATACTAACCGAAGGCCTTGCCTGAGCCTGCCTGCTTTCCCGCTCTATATGATCGCCCTCCTCGAATTAAAACAATCATTTTACGCTGCTGCCGGGGGCATATAACTCCAGGCAGTTGCTCGGTTGCTGATCCTTCGTAGCGCAAAAATATTCTCCGAGGTCAAAGGAAGAGGCTGTAGGGCAATGCGTAAAGAGCAGTAAGTTGACAAAAAGACACTTTGTATCTATACTATGAAACAGCAACATTTCTTTTTCAACTATCTATTCCGAGCAGCAGCAATTCCGCCAGCACGCGCGCAGTGAGTTTACCCTCTCTGCGGCAAGCCTTGTCTGTTCATCACCGCAGGGTGATGGTTCTTCTGTATTCTGGACAGCTGTTTTCTTACCGTATTCGATCAGGGGGTTGATCTTCCGCAGTGGCAGTGAAAATCCGGCTGAGGGATCGGGAGGGGGCCATGAAACGGAGCGTCTCTGGTGTCGTCGTGATCGGGATGGTGCTTGTTGCTTTGGTTGCGTTTGCCCAGACTGGGGTAAAGAAAAAGCGGCCCCTGCCCCATGAGTTCGGCAGG
>JBBIHD010000061.1:0-10448 GCA_037447195.1 Nitrospirota bacterium
CCGGCGCGCTCGCAGACCCGCTGGATCATTGTTTTGCCCCTGATCATCGCAAGGGACTTGCCGGGAAAGCGCGTTGACCCGTAGCGAGCTGGTATGACGGCGATGATGGACATGGGGCTCCTTATAAAAGCGCAAAGGGCATAGGGCATGGAGCATGGGTAATACACGCATAGGGCATAGCGCATGGCGCATAGGATTCAAACACTCTGCCCTCTGCTCTATGCGATGTTGTTTTTACCCTCTGCTCTATGCTGTGCTGCATGTATCCCCAGCCCTATGCGCTCAGCTCCTTCTTGAAATACTCGATCGTTCGCTTCAGCCCCTCGTCAACGCTCACCCGGGGCTTCCAGCCGAGCTTCTCGCCTGCGAGGGTGATGTCCGGGCAGCGCTGGCGCGGGTCATCGGAGGGAAGCGGCTGATAAGCGATCTTCGAACTCGTTCCGGTCATGGCAATGATCTTCTCGGCGAAATCGCGGATCGTGTATTCCGAAGGATTGCCGATATTGACAGGGCCGATGAAATCGGGGTTGTTCATCATGCGCACCATCCCGTCGATCAGGTCGTCGGCATAACAGAAGGAGCGCGTCTGCTTCCCCTCACCGTAGACCGTCAGGTCCTTTCCCTGGAGGGACTGGACGATGAAGTTGCTTACGACCCTGCCGTCATCGGCCAGCATGCGCGGGCCGTAGGTGTTGAAGATACGCACGATCCTGACGTCCACGCCGTTCTGGCGGTGGTAATCCATGGTGAAGGTCTCGGCAACGCGCTTTCCCTCGTCATAGCAGCTCCGGATGCCGATGGGATTCACGTTGCCCCAGTAGGATTCATTCTGGGGATGCATGGCCGGGTCTCCGTAGACCTCGGAGGTCGAGGCGAGCAGGAACCGGGCCTTCACGCGCTTTGCCAGCCCCAGCATGTTGTGCGTGCCGAGCACATTGGTCTTGATGGTCTTTATGGCATTGTACTGGTAGTGGATGGGAGAGGCCGGGCAGGCCAGGTGATAGATCTGGTCAACTTCGAGCATGATCGGCTCGATCACATCATGCCTGACCAGTTCGAAGCGGCGGTTTCCGAGAAAATCCTGGATGTTCTTTTTTCTGCCTGTGAAATAATTATCGAGGCAGAGCACTTCGTGTCCTTCTGTTAGCAGCCGTTCGCAAAGATGGGAGCCCAGAAATCCTGCTCCGCCGGTAACAAGTATTCGCATGTGATCTCCTTATGGTCTTGCATGGTGCATAGCGCATGGCGCAGAGGGTTCAAACACTCTGCCCTCTGCTCTTTGCTCCATGCGGCGCTGCTTTTTACCCTATGTTCTATGAATTACTTTCTTCCGATTCCGTAGTAGGTGAATCCCGCCTTTTGCACCTCTTCGAGGTTAAGGATGTTCCTGCCGTCGAAGATGACGGGATGCTTCATCAGCTTTTTCATTCTCTGGAAATCAGGCATGCGGAATTCGCTCCATTCCGTCACGAGCGCGAGGGCATCTGCGCCGCGTACTGCTTCGTAGGCCTCTTCGGCATAGGAGATCCTGCGGCCGAAGACCTTGCGCGCCTCTTCCATGGCCACGGGATCATGGGCCACGACAGCAGCGCCCTGCTGCAGCAGTTTCTTCACTATGACGATGGACGGCGCCTCGCGCATGTCGTCGGTCCTCGGTTTGAACGAAAGGCCCCACAGGGCGATCTTCCTGCCTTGCAATGCCTTTATTTTACTGCCGCGCTTTCCTGTTCCCTTTTTTTGAAAATGGTTCACCACCATGGCAGGAATGACGGCCTTCTGCTTTTCGTTCACCGCTTCAACGCCCTTCAGGAGTTTGGCATCTATGCCCTTTTCAGCGGCGGTCCGCATCAGGGCCTGCACGTCCTTGGGGAAGCAGGACCCGCCGTATCCAACGCCGGGGAACAGGAACTCGAATCCGATGCGGCGGTCATAGCCGATGCCCTTCCGGACGTTGTCGATGTCCGCACCCAGGGAAGCGCAGATGTTCGCCATCTCGTTGATGAATGATATCTTCGTGGCAAGCATGGCATTGGCAACATACTTCGTCATTTCCGAACTCCTGATGTCCATGACGAGCACGGGCTTGCCTGTCCGGACAAAGGGTGCGTAGAGCTCCTGCATGATTGCGGCGGCCTTTGGGGTGTCGGCGCCCACGACCACGCGGTCTGGCTTCATGAAGTCATCGATGGCGGCCCCTTCCTTCAGGAACTCGGGGTTCGAGACCACGTCGAAGGAATGCTTCGTTTTCCTGGCGACCGCGGCGCGCACCTTCTCGCCGGTGCCCACAGGCACGGTGCTCTTGTTCACGATGACCTTATGGCCGTTCATGAACGTGCCGATCTGCGCTGCCGCCGCGAGCACATATTTCAGATCAGCGGAGCCGTCCTCGCCGGGCGGCGTTCCCACGGCGATGAAGATCACGTCGGAGCTGCGGACCGCGTCGCTCATGTCCGTGGTAAAGGACAGGCGCCCGTGGGCAGTGTTCTTTTTTATGAGCTCCTCCAGCCCCGGCTCATAGATGGGAACAGTTCCTGCCCGAAGCAGCGCGATCTTCCGCTCGTCGATATCCATGCAGATGACCCTGTTGCCGCTTTCGGCAAAGCAGGTCCCTGTTACGAGGCCAACGTAGCCGGTGCCAATCACTGACAGCTTCATATTCCTCCTTCAAAGTGCATGGCGCATAGGGCATGGAGCTTGGATTTTACTTCCATCGCACTTCCATCTCCCTACATCCCACGTTTCTGCCTTCTTATCCTCTGCCGCCGTAATTCTTCTCCAGCCATGTCCGGTATTCGCCGCTCCGCACCTGCGCCACCCAGTCAGGATGAGAAAGGTACCACGCAACGGTCTGGCGCAATCCCTGCACGAAATCATGGCGCGGCTTCCATCCCAGCTGCTGCTTGATCTTGTCGCAATTGATGGCATAGCGGCGGTCATGGCCGGGCCGGTCTGCAACAAAGGTAATGAGGTCCTTATAGGTCCGGGCCGGTGAGCGCTGACTGCGGAGCGCCGGAGTGTCTTTTGAAGGATGAAGCTCTTCCAGCACATCGCAGACGGCATGCACCACATCGATGTTCGTTTTTTCGCACTCCCCGCCGATATTGTAGGTCTCGCCTGCCTTTCCCGCCTGGAGTATGAGCCAGATCGCTTCGCAATGGTCTTCAACATACAGCCAGTCGCGCACATTCTGACCATCCCCGTATACAGGCAGCGGCTTTCCCTCCAGGGCGTTCAGAATGGCCAGAGGAATGAGCTTTTCCGGGAAATGACAGGGTCCGTAGTTATTCGAACAATTCGACAGTGTCACCGGCAGGCCGTAGGTATGATGATAGGCCCGCACCAGGTGGTCCGACGACGCCTTGGAGGCCGAATAAGGGCTCCGGGGGTCATAGGGTGTCGTCTCGAAGAAGTATCCTGTTTCGCCAAGAGATCCGTAGACCTCGTCGGTGCTGATATGATGGAACCGGACACCGGTGCGGCCCTGCCAGTGATGACGCGCCGCCTCCAGCAGGGTGAAGGTGCCGTTCACGTTCGTTTCAACGAATTCCTTTGGTCCGAAAATGGAGCGGTCCACGTGGCTTTCCGCGGCGAAATGGACGATTACCGATATGTCATACTGCGTGAGCACTGTTTCCACCCGGCTGAAGTCGCAGATATCCCCCCGCTCGAAAAAGTACTGCTTGCCGCCGAACTTCTTTTCCACGTCAGCGAGGCTCAGCAGATTGCCTGCATAGGTAAGTTTGTCGAAATTGATGATCCGGCCGGTAAACTCCTTCCGGCCAAGCACGGAGCGGATAAAGCTCGACCCGATGAATCCTGCGCCGCCGGTCACCAGAATATTTTCTTTGCTGCTATTTCCCATGAATATGCGGTCCTTGTTTCCGAAAAGGGACTGTCCCTATTTCTTATTAGCCTGTCTCAGAAAGGCTTCTACAGCTTCTTCCCAGGACGGAATGGTGACGCCGAGTTTCTCTGACAACCGGGCGCTGCTCATGGCAGAGAAGGCCGGCCGGGGCGCAGGAAGGTTGAAGCTGGCCATGGACACAGGCCGCATGAATTTGGCTATTCCGCGGCGCTGCAGAATGAACTTCGCCCATTCGTACCGGGAACAGAAGCCTGAATTCGTCAGGTGATACAGTCCCGTCAGTTCCCTGTCTACGGCCTTCAGGACAACGTCGACAATGGTCTCGGTCCAGGTAGGAACGGAGAACTCATCACAGGAGATCTTCAGGAACTCGCTGTTCGTTGCCCATTCCTCGAGTTTGCTGATGAAATTCTGCTTCCCCGCGCCAAAGACCCAGCTCAGCCTGCAGATCAAATGGCGGCCGACTGTTTGCTGTACGGCCCCTTCCCCGGAAAGTTTGCTCCTGCCGTATTCATTCAGCGGATGTACAGGATCATCTTCGACATATAACCCGCGCTCCTTCGCGCCGTCGAAGACGTAGTCCGAACTGAAGTGCACGAGATAGGCGCCGTATTTCTCAGCTGCTTCCGCCAGGATTTTCGGACCCTGGCCGTTCACCGCGTTGGCCTGCTGCCGGTCCTGTTCCGCCTGGTCGACAAGGTTGTATGCCGCGCAGTTGAGAATGATGTCCGGCCTGAGGGAGCCTACAACAGAATCGACACCAGCAGCGTCAGTGATATTGAACGCCGCCTCATCAGGAGCGTGAACCTCGCGGGACCGGGACTCAAGGCGCTGAGCGAATGCCCGGGCCAACTGGCCGTGTTTTCCTGCTATCAGAAATTTCATGAGTGCCGGGGCCCTATCCGGAATAGCTGAAGTTCAGATCTGCTTCCCGGAGAAGCGGCAAAGCCGCATCCTTCGGGGACAGCAGAGGCGCCGAAATTTTCCACGGGATCCTGATCTCAGGATCGTTCCAGATGATGCCCCGCTCATGATCAGGAGAATATTCCCGAGTGCATTTGTACAGGACATCAGCCCGGTCGCTCAACACCAGGAAACCGTGGGCGAAACCAGGCGGGACATAGAGCTGCAGGCCGTTCTCGTCCGTTAATTCAATGCCGGCCCATTTGCCGAAGGACGGGGACCCCCGCCTGATGTCCACTGCCACATCATAGATCCTGCCGCGCAGGCAGGTGACCAGTTTGCCCTGGGCTGCCGGGGCCATTTGATAATGGAGCCCCCGCAGGGTCCCCTTCTGCGATGATGAATAGTTGTCCTGGACGAACTGCTCCGGGATGCCCTGTCGTGCGAACTCACTGTGCTTGTACGTCTCGACGAAGAAGCCGCGGCTGTCCTGAAAACGCTTCGGCCTGACCATGACAAGGCCCGGGATCAAGAACTCTTCGAAATCAAAGGGCATCCCGTCCCTCCAGGCCGGATTCCGCTATACGTCTGAGATATTCGCCGTAGCTGTTCTTGCTGTGGCTTCCGGCGGCCCTGAGCAGGGCGGCCTTGTCAATATACCCCAGTGCAAAGGCGATCTCTTCAATGCAGGCCATCTTGAGCCCCTGACGTCTCTCGATGGTGGCGATGAACTCGCCTGCATCCAGCAGGCTTTCGTGAGTGCCTGTGTCGAGCCATGCATATCCCCGCCCCATGAGCTCTACGCGAAGGCGGCCCTGCTTCAGATATTCATTGTTCACGTCGGTGATCTCCAGTTCGCCGCGCGCTGAAGGCCGGAGAGCCTTTGAGATCGAGACGACGCTGTTGTCGTAAAAATAGAGGCCTGTTACGGCATACCGGGAACGAGGCTGCTTCGGCTTCTCCTCAATGGACAGGACCCTGCCCTTTCCGTCGAACTCGATGATGCCGTAGCGCTCAGGATCGTTCACATAGTATCCGAATACCGTTGCTCCCCCCGTGGTGCCGACGTCAGACGCGGCCTTGCGAAGCAATTGCGTAAGGCCGTGGCCGTAGAAGATGTTGTCTCCCAGCACCAGGCAGACTGTGTCCCTGCCGATGAATCCCTCGCCGATGCGGAAGGCTTCAGCAAGACCGTTCGGTTGCGCCTGCTCTTCGTAGGTGAACCGCAGGCCGAGATCGCCGCCGTCGCCGAATATATCACGAAAACGCGGCAGGTCAACGGGCGTCGAGATGATCAGAATATCCCGGATGCCGGCAAGCATCAGCACGGACAGCGGATAATAGATCATAGGCTTGTCATAGACCGGCAGAAGCTGCTTGCAGACCCCGCGCGTTACCGGGTACAGCCTGGTGCCGCTTCCGCCTGCCAGAATGATGCCTTTCATGCGATTCTCCCCTTGTGCGTGAGCATGGGCGATACATGCATAGAGCATAGACGCCATGCTCTATGCCCTTTGCGCTATGCTCACTTACCCCGCCATGATCCGCTGCTTCAGTTCATCGGGCGTGACCGTTGCCGTTCCCACGACGCCGACCACGATGCCTGCAGCGTAATTCGACAGGCTCGCTGCGTCGGCGAGCTTCGCTCCCGCAGCCATCGCCATGGTAAGCACGCTGATGACCGTGTCGCCGGCGCCGGTGACATCAAAGACCTCCTGGGCCACCGTGGGGATATGGGTCACCTTTTTATTGCGCTCAAAGAGGCTCATGCCCTGCTCGCCCCGGGTGATCAGCACAGCGTCGCATTTGAGGCGGCTGAGAAGCGAGGACCCCGCCTTCAGCAGGCTCTTGTCGTCAACGATCTCGATCTTCGCGCCCAGGGACGCTTCTTTCGTGTTCGGCGTCAGGATGGTCACGCCGCGGTAGATCCCGAAATGGTTCACTTTCGGGTCCACTGACACGATGATGCCTTTCTTGTTTGCCAGCTTCACTGTGTCCCGCACCAGCTCCCGCGTCACCACACCTTTGCTGTAGTCGGAGATGATGATTGCCTCGATGCCCTCATCGATCTGGCGCCGGACCTGCTCGAAGATCTTTTTTCGCGTTGCCCGCGCCAGCCCGTCCTTTGATTCCCGGTCGAAGCGGACCACCTGCTGGCTATGGGCGATGATGCGGGTCTTGATCGTCGTTGGCCGTGCTTCGTCCACGATCAGGCCGTCCGTACGGACGCCCTTTGCGCGCAGCAGGCGTGAAAGCTGGCGGCCCGCGTCGTCATGGCCGATCACGCCGCAGACACGGACGTCGCCGCCCAGAGAGGCGATGTTATGCACCACGTTCGTGGCCGCGCCGAGCAGCAGGCTTTCGCGGGTCACGTTCACGACAGGTACGGGCGCCTCAGGAGAGATGCGCGATACGGCGCCCCAGATATAATGGTCCAGCATGACATCGCCGACGACCAGGACCCGGCACTTGGGAAAGGAACTGATGAGCTTGAGCAGTCGTGTACGGTCGGAATGTGCAGTCACTTCGTTTGATCTCCATTCTTCATATCGTTCAGGACGGCCACAATGGAACCGATGGTTATCGTGCTTTTCATCATGACGGGGAGCCTGCGCTCGTCATCGGTGAGCCAGACGAATATCTCGCCTTTGTGCATGAACACGCCTTCGAACTTCGGATAGGTCTTGATCTTTATCGTATCGAAGCTCCCCAGGGGGGTTTCGATCTTCTCTTTTCCCAGCACATGCACTTCTACGGACCAGTTCTTCCCCTTCTCATGGATATCGACAATGATGGGCGTCCCGGGGGTGAAGTCCTTCAGGGTGCGGAGGTAGTAGAGCGACGAGAGCGGGTCCTGAACGCGGGCAGGCGTATCATGGATCTCCTCAACACCGTTCATGGTCAGCCGGACCCTATTGGCGGCCTGATCGAAAATCGCCGTCCGTTTTTTCTTTCGCCTCCCGTGCTTCTGGTCAACATCGTAAAAGAGGCTGTACAGTTCTTCGGCATCCATCACGCTCTGGACCGTGTCCCTGACCGGATAGAGTTTTCCGGCAAGCCCCGTTGAGCGGGCAGTGGACACTATCCGGAAGGACTTCCTGCCGTCCGGCTCCTGTTCCTGCCGGACCTCCATCGACGCAACGCCTGCATCGATGATCTTCGACCAGCTGATGGCATACTGCAATCGCTCGCCGGGACCAAAGGCCCGGTTCGTGGTCTTGATGTTGTTGCCCGAATGCGGCCTGATCTCTTCACCTGCCGAGGCATGGATCGCTGCCATGCAGAGCAGAGCGGCCAGGCAGAGTCTTCTCATAGGATGACATCCCTCACTGCGGCAACGACGCTGTCCACGGTGATGGCATCCATGCATGCCCGCGTTCCCTCGGGACAGTCCTTTTCCTCGCAGGGAACGCAAGCGAGCGATGCCGTCAGCACGCGGTGTCCCCTTCCGGCCGGACCGGTGCGAGCCGGATCAGTGGAGCCGAAGAGCCCAACCACTGGCGTGCCTACAGCAGTTGCCAGATGAAGCGGACCGGTATCAGAGCTCACGAGACACTTGCAGCGGGCGAGCAGCGCGGCGGTCTCCGATAGCGAAAGTTCGCCAGCCGCTGACAGCGCCTTATGTTTCATGGCTGCCATGACGTTCTTCACCAGGGTGCGGTCCTCTTTCCCGCCTACGAACAGGACAGATGCTCCCAGTTCGGCCATAAGACGGTCGGCAAGCTCCGTAAACCGTTCGGGGAACCAGTTCCTCGCAGGCCGGGCAGCTCCGACGCTGCAGTTCAAAGCAATAAGGGGATGCTCTGCTGCTCCATTGCGGGAGAGAAAGTCATCTGCCGCCTTCTGCGCCGCAGGCCTGAGCGGCAGCCGGATCTCAGTTTCATCTGATATCACACCCAGCGGGGTCAGTGTTGCAAGAAAATTTTCGACAGCATGAAGGCGTCGGTCGCTCTGCCAGCTCCCCTTCTGTTTCCGATAGACCAGGGACTGCCGCGCCCGGGCCATCCTACGCAGGAAGAGCGATCGCAGGGACGGCTGAAGGTCAACGAACAGGTCGAAGCGGGCCTTTCTTAGCAGTAGAGCGAATTCGATCAGCAGGCCAAATCGCTTCTTGATGGCCTGCTTATCAAAGACGATGATCTCGTCTGCTATCGTTGTTCCCTTGATAAGCTCATCCTGGCCGGGCGAGACGACAACCGTGACAGAGGCGGCGGGAAACTGTTTCCTGAGCTGCGCCAGGGCAGGCAGTGTATGAAGAAAATCTCCGATCGCCCCGGGCTTGAAAAATAAGATCTTGCGTATGCTCATTTTCGGCACATTATATGCAAACATGCTGATTTTGTAAAGATATTTTTCATCCTTTGGCGAAAGATCCACGGTGCGGCATCGCAGCATAAATGCCCTTGCAAAGATTCGACGAAATGTGTAGTATTGCCTTCATTCAGCGCATCCTTCACACAGCAGATGATCTTCCCGGTTGAACAGCGTTACAGCAGAAAGGATACAGCATCATGGCGACTCCATCAGTAGATATGGAACTCTGCATCGGTTGCGGCCTCTGCGCCGAACTTTGCCCCAAGGTCTTTGAATTGCGTGATGACAAGGCCTGGGTCACGGACCCGAAAGGCTGCGGGTCCTGCGACTGCCAGCAGGCGGCTGACAGCTGCCCGGTGACGGCTATCATCCTGGAATAGCCGTTCCCCACACGGTGAACCGGGAGCCTGCGGCCGGTCGTTCCGCAGTCGTCCTCCGGCCTGTATTTTTATACCCGCAGAAAGGCGCTCTCGCTGTCCTTAGAAGATCGCGTTCCTATCCGGTAAGGGATTTCCTGCCATGGCTGACATGAGCGTCCGCATAGTTATCATCACCGCGATCGGTAGTGCCGCCCTCAGCGCCGCCTGCCAAAGCCACCCGGAAGGAGCGGCCCTGTTTCGGAGCGAGCGCTGCATAGAATGCCATGCGATCAGGGGTGAAGGCGGCGGGGTCGGTCCTGACCTTTCTGCTGTGGGCAGAAAACGCTCGCGGGAGTTCATCATTGAACAGATCCGGAACCCGAAGGCCCATAATCCAAACTCGGTCATGCCTTCCTTTGCCCATCTGCCTGAACAGGACATTGAACATCTAGCTGATTATTTGTCAAGCTTCCGGTGATTTTTGCCTCATCATTGCCTGACGCATATCATCCTCCATCGTCCATTCAGGTATAATCATTCACAGGTTCAGTTACTGCTTGACATTGCAAACAAATTTTATTTTAATACAACAATAGTATTTAGCTGCCGCTGTGGCGGAACTGGCAGACGCAAGGGACTTAAAATCCCTCGGGGGGCGACTCCCGTCCCGGTTCGATCCCGGGCAGCGGCACCAAACTCGATGTAAGCAAGGAGGTATGCGCATGATACCGGAAGTCTTGAACAGATCGACCAGAACGGCGGTAACGGTCACGCTTGCAGTTATGCTGTCCCTGTTGACGGGGTGCGGAGTTTATAAGCCGTTCCAGCTCATGGATAAAGAAACTGAGGTGAAACCCGGATCGGTCGCCGTGATCAGCGGCAATAACGATGAAGCCACCATGAAGATCGTGGAATCTCTTACCCAGGAGCTTAAGCAGCGGAGCACCTTCAAGATCATGGGGCAGGATGAAGTTGCGCGGCGGCTCGGGAGATATCCGGTCAGCATC
>JBBIHD010000062.1:0-10395 GCA_037447195.1 Nitrospirota bacterium
CCAGCGTACCTGCCGAGCTGATCACGCGGTGTCAGGGAACGAGGATCGGAACAGGATTGGCCCCCATGGCCTGTCCCACGGCCCGGGCTGCCTGCGGCTTCCCGATCTGCCGGGCGATCCAGCCATAGGACCGGGTTTCGCCGTAGGGAATGCGCGCTGCCGCTGTCCAGACGGCCCGCTGAAAGTCCGTATAATAGCTCATATCCAGCGGCAGGTCAAATGAAACAGGACTGCCCGAGAAGTATTTCTGAAGGAGCCTGACCGCCTTTCCAGCCGCTCTGGCCGGCGACCCTTCACCCTGCAGCTCTTTCTGCACGGAAGCCTTCCCTTTTCCCGGCAGCACGACCCTGCAGATCCCCTTCTCCGACACCGCGACCCCGGCCCAGCCGAGCGCGCTGGCGAATACCGCTGCCTGCAGGTCTTTTCTCCCTGCCCCGCCCGCTGATGAACCCTTCGTCCTGCTACCCCTTCTCATGTCCGCCATCCTTCCTTTTGCGCTTCACCATGCTGAGCAGAAATGACATCTCCTCGCTTTTGAGGAGCCACATGGCGGCAAAATAGAAGAGCGCGCTGCCTGCGATCCCTCCGGCAAGCAGCTCGAACTTGTAGAGCGTTACACCTGCAGAGCGCCACACAGCGTCCGTGCTGATCCACCAGCCGATGAGGCCCATCACGGCCGATGCGGGCACGATCCTGACGAGGGACCGAAGGATGCGCCTGCCGTCCATCCTGCCGATCTTTTTCCTGAGCTTGACCGTCAGCAGCCCGAGGTTCACCATGGCGGCCAGGGCCGTTGCAAGGGCCAGCCCTCCATGGGCCAGGGGCCGCATGAGCAGCAGGCTCAGCACGATGTTGGCGACCAGGGCCAGCACGGCTATCTTGACGGGCGTCCGTGTGTCCTGGAGCGAATAGAAGGCCTGGGACACGATGCGAACGCCGGCAAAGGCCCAGAGGCCGACAGCGTAGAAAAGAATTGCGTCGGCTGTGCCGACGGTGGATATCCAGTCGAACTCGCCCCGCTCGAGCATCAGGTTCACGATGGGAATGCGCAGCGTCACCAGCCCCACCATGGCAGGGATGGTGATGAACAGCACCAGCCGCAGCCCCAGGGAGAGCGTCTCCCGGAACTCAGGCATCTCCCTGCGCACGGCCTGCGCGGCCATGGTAGGCAGGATGGCCGTGGCAATGGCGATGCCGAAGACGCCCAGGGGAAAATGGATGAACCGCATGCCGTAAAAGAGATAGGTGATGCTTCCCGTGGCAAGGAAGGACGCGAGAATGGTGCTGACGAAGATATTGATCTGCGTCACCGAAGAGCTGAGCAGCACGGGCAGCGCGAGCCGTCCGATCTGGGCAACTCCGGGATGGGACGGCGCGAACCGGGGCGGGACCAGCATCTCATGCTTCTTCAGGTGCGGCACCTGTATAAGCAGCTGCGCCATGCCGCCGGCGACGACGCCGATGCCCACGCCGAGAATGGGGTCGGCGAACTGCGGTGCAAGGAAAAGCACCGCGGCGATCGTCACGAGATTGTACATCACCGGCGACGACGCAGGAGCAAGAAAGGACCGGAGGGAATTCAGCATGCCCATGGCAAGGGCTGCCAGGCCGATGAAGAACAGGTAGGGGAACATGGTCCTGGTCAGGGTGACCGTAAGATCATATTTTGCCTGGTCTGCCCGGAAACCCCAGGCAATGGCCTTAACCAGGTAGGGCGCAAAGATGATCCCCAGCGCGGTCAGCACGGCCAGCAGCACGATCAGCCGGGCGAACATGGCCCGGGCCAGGCGCCGGGCCTCGTCGCGGGAGCCTGCGGTGAGCGTCTGGGTGAAAACGGGGATGAAGGCCGCCGACATGGAGCCTTCAGCCAGCAGCTCGCGCAGCATGTTCGGGATGCGATAGGCAACATAAAAGGCGTCTGCGGCGATGCCGGTGCCGAAGGCCCAGGACATCACCATGTCCCTCACATATCCCATGACCCGGCTGGCGAGCGTGGCGGTGCCGACGATCCCCGCGGCCCGTGCGACCTTTACCTGTTCGGACATTGATTATCTCCTCGGTGGGGCAGTCCTCTTTTCTCAGGGGGACTGCCTCTCTTCTGCCTTATTTCCTTGACAAAACCGGCTCTTTTATGTTAATTACATGGGTCTTTAACACTGGATCATATATTTGAAGGAGGCATCAGCGTGGCAGCCAAAAAAGCACCGGCACGGCACAAATCAGCGATCAAGCGGAAACGGCAGGCGGAGAAGAAGCATGAGGTCAACAAGTCCGTCAAATCCATGCTCAAGACCGTCATCAAGAAGGTGGAGCAGGCCGTTGCCGCCAACAATACGGCCCTGGCAAAGGAATCCCTCACCGCGGCCATGAAGGCCCTTGATAAGGCGGCCGCCCGCGGCATCATCCACAAGAACATGGCGTCCCGCAAGGTATCCCGCCTGTCCGCACGGGTCAGCAAGACCGGCGCGGCGTAAACTAAATCAGGGGAAGGTGAGCAGGCGGGTGAACTTCAAGCCCCCTCTTGCCTTCCTAACCTTCCCGACCTCCCCATCGGCGCTCCTTCTGCATGCATCCCGCCGCACAGCTCAAGGATCATTCTACCCAGTATCAGCTCACCGCGCAGGCCGCTTGACTTCAGCGCCCTGTCCGCTCCCGCCATCACGGAGAAGGCGGAACGGAGCTCGTCCCAGCTGTAGCGGTTCATCTGCTCGCGAAACGACGCGGTCTGCCAGAACATGACCTTCAGCTTTTTCATGATCTCGTCATTCCCGGCGCCTGCCTGCTCCATCGCCCGTGCGCGCACAAGCCGCCGCATGTTCCATGCAACCATGCCGAGAAGGCCCAGGGGCTGGTCTCCCTCCTGCAGCAGGCGTGAAAGCACCAGCAGCGCCTTTTCACCGTCTCTCCTGCCGATGGCATCGGCAAGATCAAAGGCCGAGAACTCGCGGAAATCCCCCACAATGCGCTGCACATCGCTCAGCGTGATCGCTTTCCGGTCCTGAATCGCCAGCTCGACCTTTTCAAGCTCGTTCCGGATCTTCTGCAGATCGCCGCCCACTGCCTGTATGATGAACTGGACCGCATCAGCGTTGATCGTTCTGCCCCGCTCCCGCGCCCAGCCGGCGACCCATCCCGGCAGCTCCCGCTCCTGGAGCGCATAGAATGCCGTTACCGCTCCCGCCTTTTCCACGGCCGCAAGCACGGCTTTCTTGTCATATCTTCTCTCAGAAGAGACCAGGACGAGACAGGCATAGGGCGACGGCGAGGCGAGATAGGCCTGCAGTTCTTCGAGTTCAGCCGCTTTCCAGGCCTCCAGGTCCCTGGCGACAACGAGCCGCTTGTCGGACAGGAACGGCATGGTCTGCGCCTGCGCCACGATCTCGCCGGCAGGCGTTTCCCGGCAGGAAAACGAGCCGTAGCTGAAGTCCTTTGCCGACGGGTCAACAACGGTGCGGACCAGAAGATCAAGGGCCTCCTGGATCAGATACTCTTCCTCGCCGTAAAAAAGATACAGCGGCAGTATCTTTCCGCGTTTGATATCGGCTATGAGCTGGGGATATTTGATCATGATAGGTAACTGCGCAGGGGCACTACCTGCATGGCGCATGGAGCGCAGGTACTACACGCATAGCGCATAGGGCGCTTAGTGAATGAAACTCTCTGCTCTCTGCGTTTTTTAAAATCCTTCCAGCACCCTGCTGCGGAGCGTCCAGGCGATGTCCTGGCCCGCCTTGCGGATGGCCGCCTCTTTCGATATCTTCGTCTCCCTGATATTGACAAGCTTCCCCGAGGGATCGTAGGCAACGGGATAGTCGGAAATGAACAGCGACTCGATGTTCTTCTCCTGCCAGATGATCTTTTTTGCGTTCAGGTCCTCAAGAGCGGCGTCAACAACGAGACGCACCTGATACTGCTGCACCAGGGCGTCGGCAGTGTAGGACAGGGCCGAGACCTCATAACGGGTGATCGTTCCCCGGAGGGCCAGGTCCGCATCCTGCACGTCCACGACCCGGAGCCTGCCGTCGGACAGGAACTCGTTCACCACCGCCTTCGTGACCTCCACGTCGACATAGGGCTCGTTCGTTCCATTCAGCATGACAGGGATGGCGATGGACCTGGCGCCCGCAGGCACCAGCCCGCCCGTGCCGGAAAGCCGGTAGCCGCAGGAGGAGACGAGCAGGACCGCCGCGAGAAGGACAATGGATCTGATGGTTATATTCCGCACTCCGCACTCCGCAATCTTCAATCACCTACACGACGACATTCACCAGCTTCCCCTGGACCACGATCACTTTCTTCGGCGGTTTTCCGTCCGTATATTCCCTGACCTTGGCGTCTGCCAGGGCAGCGGCCTCGATCTCCTTGTCTGCGACCCCGGCGGGAAGCGTGATCTTGCTTCGCACTTTGCCGTTCACCTGCACGACGATGGTGACCTCCGCTTCCTTGATCGCTTCGGGGTCGTGCTCGGGCCAGGGGGCGTTCGCAATGCTTCCCGCGCCGCCGATGGCCTCCCAGACCTCTTCGGCAAAATGCGGAGCAAAGGGGGCAAGCAGCAGCGTAAGCGACTCCAGAGCCGCGCGGACCACCGGAAGCCGCTCCTTCGCCGCGGTCTCGGCGGTCTGGGCATACATCTCGTTCACCAGTTCCATCATGGCGGCTATGGCCGTATTGAACTGGAACTGCCGCTCAATGTCCTCGGTCACCTTCTTGATGGTGAGGTGGGTCTTGCGAAACAGGGCGTCGCCCCGGGCCTCGCCGCCGGCCGGCGTCACGGACTTCAATGCTTCTGCATGCCGGGAAGCAAAAGCCCATACGCGGTGCAGGAACCGGTAGGCGCCTTCCACTCCCTGGTCGCTCCATTCGAGGTCCCGCTCGGGCGGTGCGGCAAAGAGGGAAAAGATCCTGGCCGTGTCGGCGCCGTACTTGTTCATGATGAAGTCGGGGTCCACCACGTTGCCCTTGGACTTGCTCATCTTGGCGCCGTCCTTGATCACCATCCCCTGCGTGAGCAGATTAGCGAACGGCTCATCACCATCGAAAAGGCCCAGGTCGCGGATCACCTTGGTAAAGAACCGCGCATAGAGCAGGTGAAGAACGGCGTGTTCGATGCCGCCGATATACTGGTCCACACCCATCCAGTACGCGGCGGCCTGCTTATCAAAAGGCGCCTTGGCTTCCTTCGGCGAACAATAGCGCAGAAAATACCAGGACGAATCCACAAAGGTGTCCATGGTGTCTGTTTCGCGCCGTGCAGGACCGCTGCAGGCGGGACAGGAGACCTGGACAAAGGAGGCCGCCTCGGCAAGCGGTGAAAGCCCCTTGCCCGTCAGCTCGATATCCATGGGCAGCTGCACCGGCAGGTCCTGCTCCGGCACCGGCACCATGCCGCATTTCGGGCAGTAAATGATCGGGATGGGCGTGCCCCAGTAGCGCTGGCGCGACAGGCCCCAGTCGCGGAGCCGCCAGTTCACCGTCCGCTTGCCGATGCCGCTTTGTTCGATATGTCCGGCGATCCGCTCCTTGCCTTCCGCGTTCGACAGGCCGTCGAACCTGCCCGAGTTGGCCATGATCCCGTTGTCCACATAGGCCTGCTTCATCTTCTCCGGAACGAGCGCGCCGTCGGGGTCCTGGATCACCACGCGCACCGGCAGGCCGTACTTTTTCGCGAACTCAAAGTCCCGCTGGTCGTGGGCGGGCACAGCCATGATCGCTCCGGTGCCGTACTCCATCAGCACAAAGTTGGCCACCCAGACAGGAACCTTGTCCCCGTTCAGGGGGTTGACGGCATAGGCGCCCGTGAAGACCCCTTCCTTCTCGCGCTTCTCATCGGTGCGCTCCGCCTTGTCCTCGCGCATCACGCGCTGGACGAACTCCCGCACCTTGCCCGCTTCGCTCCTGCCCCGGATCAGCGCTTCGACCATGGGATGCTCGGGGGCGAGGCTCATGTAGGTCACGCCGAAGAGCGTGTCCTGCCGGGTGGTGAAGATCGTGAGCTTTTCGCCTGTGCCGGCCACGGTGAAGTCGACCTCGACGCCCACGGACTTCCCGATCCAGTTCCGCTGCATGGTGAGGACGCGCTCGGGCCAGCCCGTGAGACGGTCACAGCCGGCGAGCAGTTCCTCGGCATAGGCCGTTATCTTGAAGAACCACTGCTCCAGCTCCTTGTGCACCACCACGGCGCTGCAGCGCCAGCACAGCCCGCCTTCCACCTGCTCATTGGCAAGAACGGTCTGGCAGGAAGGGCACCAATTGACGTAGGAGCGCTTCTTGTAGGCAAGGCCGCGCTCGAACATTTTGAGAAAGATCCACTGGTTCCACCGGTAGTACTCGGGCAGGCAGGTGGCGATCTCGCGGTCCCAGTCATAGGACAGGCCCATGCGCTTGAGCTGAGTGTCGCGCATGAAGGCGATGTTCTCAAGGGTCCATTTGGAGGGGTGGATATTGTTCTTGATCGCCGCGTTCTCGGCAGGCAGGCCGAAGGCGTCCCAGCCCATGGGGTGCAGGACATTGAATCCCCGCATGCGCTTGTACCGGGCGATCACATCGCCGATGGCGTAGTTCCGCACATGGCCCATGTGGATCCGGCCCGAAGGGTAGGGAAACATCTCAAGGCAGTAGTATTTCTTCTTCGCCGGGTCTTCAGTCACCCGGAAGATCTTCCGCTCTTCCCAGATGCCCTGCCACCTGGCCTCTACCTTCTTGGGATCGTAACGTTCCTGCACCCGTCACTACCTCCTGACGAGGATCTAAGACCCTTCGCCGTTAACTCCGAACTCCGAACTCGACACTCCGAACTCATTCCCTGATCCACCCCGGATAAGCTTCCGCCCTGCGGGCCTCGTCGGGGAGATCGACCTCCAGCCTGCGGCGGCTTTGCTTCAGCTTTTTTTCGAGCTGGGCCTTCTTTTTGGCGAACTGGGCCTCACTGCCCTTCTTCGTTTTCCGGCCCCTCTGCTTTTCCTGCGACTCCCGCTCCTGCTTCAGCACCAGGTCGTAGTCGTCCTGAAGGTCCTGCAGCTCGCGGCGCAGCTTCGACGCCCGGTCCCTCCACCAGCGCTCTCCTCTGCCGTACTTGTCCTTATGCTCGGCAACGGCGGCCCGCGGCCTGGCTACCGGGGAGGCATCGCCTCCCACGCTCACCCGGCCGGCATCGGGTTCGACCGTCGACGCTTGGGAGCGATATTCAGGGGGTATCTTGGAAGGGTCGTTCGTATAGAACTGATTGCCGTCCCGGTCCACCCAGGAATAAAAATTCGCCCGCGCATCAGGGGCGAACAGCAGAAGACCTCCTACCACTACCATGGCCAGCCTGAGCATAAAAGGCCTCCTGAACCGGAGCGGGAATGCAAAAAAATAACACAAACAGCAGGGGGGCGCAAGGGTTTTTCTTGAATTGGCGCGCGGGAACATGCTATAGTGCTTGCTGCGGAGAGCATAGCGCAAAGCGCATAGAGGCCGGAGGAGGACTACTCTATGCCCTATGCTCCATGCCCTTTGCACTCATCGCCAAACCATGCCAACACCTGTTGTCGCCATAGTCGGACGGCCGAACGTCGGCAAGTCGACCCTGTTCAACCGGATCATCGGCAAGCAGCTTGCCATCGTTGAGGACCTGCCCGGCGTTACGCGGGACCGCAACTACGCCAAGGCCGCGTGGGAAGAGAAGGACTTTCTGCTCGTCGACACCGGCGGGTTCGAGCCCGAGGGCGAGGACCCCATGTTCATCAAGATGAGGGAACAGACCACGCTGGCCATCGAAGAGGCCGATTTTATCATTTTCCTCATGGACGGCCAGGACGGGCTGCTGCCTGCGGACATTGAGGTGTCGCAACGGCTGCGGGCTTCGGGCAAGCCCGTGCTCTACGCCGTGAACAAAGTGGATGGGGCCCGGCACGAGGCGCTGCTTCCGGACTTCTACCGCCTCGGCGTTGATATGCTCTTTCCGCTCTCGGCCCAGCATGGACAGGGTGTCTTCGAACTCATGGAGGCGCTGCGCGGCATATTGCCGGAGCCTGCGGGAGAACCGGCCCGGGAGCCGGAAGCAGGCCTTCCCCGGATCGCCATTATCGGCAGGCCGAACGTGGGTAAATCTTCATTCATCAACTCGCTCATGGGCGAGGGCAGGATGATCGTGAGCGACATTCCCGGAACGACGCGGGACTCCGTGGACAGCGTCTACCGCTACTACGGCAGAGAATACGTCCTTGTGGACACGGCCGGCATCCGCAGCCGCGGAAAGATCAGCCGGGGCATCGAGAAATACAGCGTTGTCCGGGCGATCAAAAGCCTGGAGCGTGCCGACGTTGCGCTTGTCCTGATAGACGCGTCCGAGGGCATTACCGAGCAGGACGAACGGATCGCCGGCCTGGCCCACGAAGCAGGCAAGGGCATCATCGTCGTGCTGAACAAGTGGGACCTGGTGCCGGACAAGGAAGCGGCCTTCAAGGAACACATGGAGCTTGCCCGGCGGCGCCTCAAGTTCCTTGACTATGCGCCGGTGCTGACCGTTTCTGCGCTCACCCGGCAGCGGGTCACCAAGGTCTTCGAGGAGATAGACCGGGTGATCGCTGAATGCGAGAAACGTGTGCCCACTGCGGAGCTCAACAGGGTCTTTGAAAAGCTCGTAGCCGCTCATGAGCCGCCCCTGTTCCGGGGCAAGCGCGTGAAATATTACTTTACCACCCAGGGCGCCACAAAGCCGCCGACCTTTATCGTTTTCGTCAATTACCCCGAGGGCGTGCACTTCTCCTACCTCCGGTATCTTGAGAACGGCCTCCGCCAGGCCTTCGGGTTCCAGGGAACGCCCCTCAGGATCTTCGCCAAATCCCGGAGGCCCGAACGAGCGCCGGCAGCTGGCGGGGCCCGGCCCAGGCCGCGCAGTACGCAGCGAAAAACGCAGGAACCAAGGAAGGTCCGGAAGAAATAACGAGAGGGGGCGGCCATGTGCGACCTGAAAGCCTACATGAAGACACCTGACAAGGAAGAACTGATTCTCGAGGCGGTCAACCAGGTGCGGACCGAAGGCGGCGAGGTGGTCCTGAAGAACCTCTTCGGTGAAGAAAAGCGGGTGAAGGGATCAATACGCGAGATATCGCTCGTCAGGAACCGCCTGGTGCTTGATCCGTCCTGAGGCATTCCTCCGCGCCTGCCAGGAAAACCATCCTACCGGTCAACAGGAAAATGAACGTATACCACCGTCCCCTTGCCCACGGTGCTCCTGATCTCGATGGAACCGTGGTGCTCCTCCACGATCCTGTGGGCGATGGCAAGGCCCAGGCCTGTTCCTTCGCGCATCAGGCTCTTGTGCTTGGTCGTGAAGAAGGGATCGAAGACGCGTTCGAGGTTCTCCGGAGGAATGCCGCATCCGTTATCGGAGATCTCGACCTGAATACCCTGCCGGGCGGGATGGGTCTTAGTTTTCTTGAGCGCGATCACGCGCGTGCGCACGCAGATCTCTCCCCCCTCGGGATTTGCTTCAATGCCGTTCAACAGGATGTCCATGACGGCATGCTTCATCCGCTCGCCGTCCACCATGGCCTCGGGAAGATGCGACAGCTCTTTCTTGACCTTCTGGTGGCGCAGCTTCAGCTGCATGTCCACCAATGAAAGGGCGTCCTCAACCACGCCGTTCACCTCGGTCTTTTTGAACTCCGGCGTATAGGGCCTGGACAGTTCGTCCATTTCATCAAGCACCGTCGTGATCCTGCGCAGCGACTCGCGGGAGTACTTGTGCAGCCGCGCGAGGAGCTCCTTGTCCGCCACCGGCTCATCGATCGTATCCATCAGGAAGCTGATCGGCATGAGGGGATTACGGATCTCGTGGGACACGCCCGAGATCAGGGAGCCCATGGCCGCAAGCCGCTGCGTCCTCTGGAGGATCTGATAGGAACGCTTGATCTCCTCGACGAGCAGCGCATTCTGGATCGCCACGCAGGCATTCTGGCCGATCGTATGGAGCAGGCTCAGGTCGTCCGGTGAATAGTAGCGGTCCCCTTCCCGGGGGCCCAGCAACGCGATGCCGACCATCTTGCCGTCCCGTTTCAGAGGCAGGCAGACCTCTGCAGCCGCCTCCTTCATCTGCACGATCGCTTCTTCCACCCGCCTGTTCTCGCGTTCGCGGGCCATCATCTCCATCTCGCCCCGCACCAGCACGTCCTTTGCCTCGTAGGCCAGGGAAACCAGTGCATCGCCTGACTTCCAGAGCGGAATGATGTCCGTATGATGAGCGGCAGCCATGGATGACGAGTGCAGCACGGCCGCCCCGTCATTTGCCTTCGGCTCGTTCCGGAGAACAGCAAAAAGATCGCTGCTGTTCTTCAGCGGGTGCGTCAACGGGTACCTGCCGTTCAGCGGCCCGGTCAGATAGATCGCCACGGACGTCACCTGCATGTTCTC
>JBBIHD010000063.1:0-10362 GCA_037447195.1 Nitrospirota bacterium
GGAGATCCGTGTCATCTCCGGAGAGGGGCTGAGCGAGAAAAAATACCGCTCGCCTGCCGAGATCACGGTGCGGCTGCCGAAGGACAGCGTGCTGCTGAATAAGAACATGCTGGAGGTGTCGAAACCCCAGTACAAGAGCAAAAAGATGCAGCTTCGCTCCATCAAGGACGGCGAGTCGCTCAGGATCTCCCTTGACCGGCTTGTCCGGTATCGCCTGCAGTATACGCTTTTGAGCCCCGTCAAGTCAGAAGAGCTTTCTTTCCAGGACAAGCTGCTCTCCCTTTCCCTGGCCGTCGATGAGCGGTCGATCCGCATGGACCTCAGGAACCGCTCGTCCCGGCAGCTGAAGATCCTCTGGGACCGAGCGGAATATACGGATTATAACAACAGCCAGCATCGCGTGATGCATTCAGGCATCCGCTATCAGGACCGGAACAATCCGCTCCCGGCCCAGAGCATTCCACCCAACGGTTCGGTGCAGCAGCAGATCATGTCGATCCGTTCCATCGCCTACTCTCAGGAAAAGAAGGACTATGAGAGCAGGCCGCTGTTCCCGCTGGATAATGACATTGCCCTGGAGCTGAAGGGGCGGGTGTTCTATCTCTTTCTGCCCGTGGAGTATGACCGGCAGATCATACCCTATAACTTCAAGATACAGATAACGGACGTGATCAAGGAATAAAAGCACGCCTATGATATACATCATGGATATTTACCGGCCCGGGGAGTAGGATGTTCCCATGCTGAAAGAAAGCTGCCCGGGAAGCGCGGAGATCAGGACGCCGAAGCCCGAGGACATCCGGTGCCAGAAGTGCGGCGAGAAGCTCGAGATATGGACGGACGAGCCTGACACAACGTGCGGAAAGTGCGGCCACGTGAACGCCCGGCCTGTCGGAACGTCCTGCATCGAGTGGTGCGCCTTTGCGAAGGAATGCGTGGGCGCCGAGAAGCTCGAGCGGCTCAAGAAGGCGAAGAAAACATAGGCAATAGCTCAGGGCATGGCAGGCCATGTCCTGCTTCCCTGGCTAGTGCCATCCGCTCATACCCTGCAAGTACTCGGTTCGCTTCGTCGTCTTTTGTCCGTGCCCCTCTGCCATTTTCCGAAAAGTGTTGACTCATCTCTCAGTTCTGCTATAGTACCTTCCGGCGCCGCAATCGGTGCCCATAATTCCTTTTTCTGTCAGGAGGTACACACGCCATGGATCCCCAGAAAGCGCCAAAAATGGCGGCTATTGCCGTGCTCGGTTTCTTCGGTTTTCTGCTGTTCATGTCCACCTATTTCATCATCGATGCCGGTGAGCGCGGCGTTGTGCTGCGCTTCGGCGAGGTGAACCGCGTGGTTGATCCGGGCCTGCGGTTCAAGATGCCCCTTGCCGAAGAGGTGGTGCGCATGACCGTGCGGGTGCAGAAGAGCACGACCAAGACCGAGGCGGCCAGCAAGGACCTGCAGGTGGTCCAGACGACGATGGTGCTGAATTACAATCTTGATCCGCTGAAAGCCGGGGATATGTATTCCAACATCGGCTTGAACTTCGTCGAGAAGGTGATCGAGCCGGTCGTGAAGGAGAGCTTCAAGGCTGCCGCGGCCCGGTATACGGCCGAAGAGCTGATCTCAAAGCGCGAGGCCCTCAAGACGGAGGTGCGGAATTACCTGCGCGATCAGCTGGTCAAGTTCGGCATCACGGTGGTGGAGCTCTCGATCACCGATTTCGAATTCTCGGCGGAATTCAACCGCGCCATCGAGTCGAAGCAGACTGCCGAGCAGCTTGCATTGAAGGCCAAACGGGACCTGGAGCGCATCAAGGTCGAGGCGCAGCAGAAGGTGGCCGCGGCCCAGGCTGAAGCCGAGGCGCTCCGCCTGCAGCGCCAGGTCATCTCCGGCGAGCTGATCAAACTGCGCCAGATCGAAGCGCAGATGAAAGCCATCGAGAAATGGGACGGCAAGCTGCCGAACGTTACCGGCGGGGCCGTGCCCTTCATCCAGGTGGAGAGCAAGTAGCGCAGCAAGGAAAGCCAGATCGGTGCTGCACCCTGTTCCGGTGACGGACAGGGGACGGCACAACAAAGGAGCCGCCCCGGCAGATGGGGCGGCTTTATTATTTTGCGGGAGAGAAGGGTGGATCCGGGACGCTACAATGAGGACCGGAGGTCCTGATAGACCTTGTCGGAAAGCTGCTCGTCGACGAAGAGCTTTATGCCCGAGCGGACCTTCTGGAGCGCTGCTTCGATCTCCTGAGGACCGTCGCCGGCATTCGAGATGATCCTGATCATCTGGTCAAGAAGGACCGAGCTTGCCCTGCCCCGCAGATACCGCTCCACTGCCATGATGAGCTGTTGTTTATTGTATGCGCTACCCATGGCGTTTCGGCTCCAACTCCTGCATCACCTTCTGAACAAGGTCCTGGATCAGCCACAAGACGAGTACCACGAATATGGACCCGAAAAGGTAGACCGAGGAGACCACCAGCAGGCTTACTTCCAGCGGGAACTGCGGCATATAGAGTGCGACCAGATAACCCACGACGAAAAAGGCGATCAGGAACAGGATGATGTTGACCGTCTTTCCCACGGTTCCGCCCGAGGCTATTCGCTTCAGGCGGCGGACCATCACCAGGCCTGTAATGATAAAGGCGATGGCAACGGCGATGACGAGATAATAAGCAAGCAGCATGGCAAGCCCTCCCGCACTATTGAGAATGGAATTCCTTTCAAAATTAAGCCACTGATGTTCCCTTATCGCCGTGGAGCGGCACGCGGCGCCCCTTGATTTAGTAGGTTATCCAATAAAATCATGGTTGTCAAGCTGGCTGATGATTATAATTTGATGCACTATGTTTCTGATTTCGTGAAGCAAATTCCTTCAGCGCGACCCGTTCGGTCCCAATTGCGCGAGCAGGCCTGGCGCCGATAGTATACAGCATGAAATACCCCGGCATTCTCCTGTCCGCACTCATTCCAGCCGCTGCGATCTTTTTTAGACGAAGAAAGATGACGGCCTCGTCTGCTTAGCGGCCGCCGTCAGAACTCGAACCCTGCAGAGAAGTAGACGCGGAACCGGTCGTCCTCGCCTGCGCCCAGATCGAGCCGGAAGGGGCCGATCAGCGTGTCGGCATAGACCCCCAGGCCGCCGCCTTTTCTCAGGTCCTTAACGGCGATGGCATCCCGTGAATCCCAGACGTTTGCCGCCTGGCCGGTAAGGCCGAGATAGACCGCCCTGACCGCCTTCAATTGATAATCGGCGATCTTCCACCGGTAGCCTGCTGAAATGCCGAGCAGGTTGGCGCCGACGAATTCCCTGCGCTCGTATCCCAGGAGCGGAAAGGCGAGCAGAAAGTCCGCGCCGCCTATGCCGAACTGCTCGTGATAGGGCAGGGCGCCGCTTCCGAGGCCCAGTGCGGCATCGAGAATGAACGTGTGATGATCGCCGAGGGGGAGGGCTGCCTGGGCGCCCAGGCTTGTTTTACGGAATTCAAGATCGCTGCCGTAGGCTGCTGCTGCGCTCTCATAGGAACCGGCCAGGAGCATGCCCCGGTGCGGGAAGGCGCTGCTGTCGCGCGTATCCAGGCTGGCGAGGAAGGCAAGACTTCCTATGGGTTCCATGGTCTGTGTGGACGCAGGGCCGAGGCCTTCAACGGTCCTGTCGGCGGAATAGCGGTATCGCAGGGCGGTGTCGCCGTACTTGGACCACTGATAGCCTAAGGAGAGCTCGCCTCCCGCGCGGGTAACTTCCAATTCTCCGGTCTTGTTCTTGTCCACATACAGGGCATAATCGCGCCGGCTGTAGAAAGACTGGAAAGCGTGAAAGAAATGGGACCGGAGAAAGACCGGCGAATGGTAGCCCAGGGCAAGGTCCGCATAGGTCCCGTATCTGGCCGTAAGAAAGAGCTTGATGCCCCGCCCCCCCGCATTGTCGACGTTGATGTCGGTAAGTCCCGTGAAGGAATCCTCAAGATCATAGCGCAGTCCCAGCCGCACCGATCCCGTCGGCTTTTCCTTTACCCGGAAGGAGAGGTCAACGCCTCCTTCGCCGCTCTTCGCAATGTCCACGTAAAGCGATTCGAAATACCCCAGGCCGTAGAAGTTCTGGATGTCCCGGGAGAGCACGGCGAAATTGAGCGGCTGGCCCCTGTCCGTGTCGATCTCCCGTTCGAGCAGGGACTGTTTCGTCCTTTTCTGGCCTGTGAGGCGGATAGCATTGACGCGCCCCTCGTCCATCACGATGCGCAGCGTGCCGTTGGCGTCCATGGCCGCGCTTTCCAGCCTCACCAGACGGTAGCCCCGGCGGCGATAGGAATCGACGAGCCTGTCCAGTCCGGCTGCAAGAGCGGCAGTGTTCAGCGTCCTGCCGGTCTGGTCCGCTGCCGCGGCCAGGATCTCCCGTGAGGGGATCAGGCGATTGCCGCTCACCTCGACAGCGCGCACGACCGGATGCTCCGCCATGGTGAACAAGGCGAGGTAGCCGGCGCCGGAGGGACGCAGTTCCACAAAGACATGGGAAAAGAGCCCAAGGTCGAAGAGGTCGGCCATCGCCGTGACCAGATCATCGCGCGTTGCCTCGCGGTCCGGAAGGGAGGTCCTGAGCTGCCGCAGTATCATTGCATCAGGGGCCTGCCGGTTCCCGGCAACGGCCATGTCGACAATGCGGTAGTGTCGCTGAGCGGCAGGCGGCTTTTTCCGGGCGAGGAGCGTACGGATCTCGGGAAGGGCCGCGCGCGCCGCGGCCTCTCCCACGGCAATGATCTCGTCCATGCGGGGGAAATCGGCAAAGGAGTAGGCGCCCGTGTCAGGCCTGATCACCAGGTCGGCCAGGGCTGCCTGGAGGCGGGACTCCTGCTGGACCGTCAGCGTGATCGCCTGGCTCATGACGGCAAAGAGGTTCGTGAGCTTGTCGCGCGGCCCCGGCTTGGAAGACGCGTCCACGGCGATCACGATATCGACGCCCATGGTTCTGACAACCTCGACGGGCAGGTTGTTCGCCAGGCCTCCGTCCACGAGCAGTCGTCCCTGCAGTTCCACGGGCTGGAACACAAAGGGGACGGCAGCGCTGGCGCGCAGAGCATCGTGCAGCAGCCCCCGGGAGATGACCACTTCCCGGCCCGTCTCGATGTCGGCGGCCACGGCCCGGAAGGGGACAGGCAGGTTGTCGAAGTCCAGCCCTGCCTGGAACGATGCGGCAAGCGTGTTCTCCGTCAGCAGGTTTGCTAGCTTCTGGCCCGCCGTGAGCCCTGAGGGCACAATGAACCGGCCGCCCCGGAAGTAGAACTCCAGCAAATGGCGGCCTCCCGCCCGCTTCTGTTCCGAGGTCAGGAAGGCCCGGGCAGGCGTGTCCCGGAAAATGTCGTTCCAATCGTTCTTCAGGAAGACCGTCTCGATCTCAGCGGGCCTGTAGCCGGCTGCCGTGAGGCCGCCCACCAGCGCGCCCATGCTCGTTCCGGCGATCGCCGAGACCGGGATGCCCTCCTCGGCCAGCACCTTCAGGACGCCCAAAGAGGCGGCGGCCTTTGCACCGCCGCCTGCCAATGCCAGGCCCAGCCGGGGTCCCTGCCGCTCAGCAGGGCGGAGGGCTTTTTTCAGCCCTGTCGGCGCAGCAGCATAGGAAAGGTCAAAGCGCAGCGTTCCTTCACGTGCCGAGACGCTTCGGGCCGGCAGGAGGAGGCAGGCGGTCATGACGAGGAGGATGGCCGGACGCAGGTGCATGGTCTTTACTATAGCATACCGCTGACAAGGGCCTCAATCAAAAGTGCAGGAAGGTTTTGACATCATGTCCCTTTTCCGATAAGGTACTGCCTATGCGTATTCTCGGAATCGAGACGGCCACTACCACGGGCAGCGTTGCTGTCATGTCTCCAGGCGGGCTGATCGCCCAGTACACCCTGAACATCGAGGTGACCCATTCGGAGCGGCTCATGGCCACGGTGGACCGCGTGCTGACCGACGCCCGTTTGGCCCTCGCCGACATTGACGGCCTGGCCGTGTCCATCGGGCCCGGTTCCTTCACCGGGCTGCGGGTCGGTCTGTCCACGGTCAAGGGCCTTGCCCTGGCCTCGAACAAGCCTGTCGCGGCAGTGCCGACGCTCAAGGCCCTTGCCTGGAATGCTGCTGCTGCAGCGAGGCCTGTCTGCCCGCTCCTCGACGCGCGCAAGAAGGAGGTCTATGCGGCCCTCTATCGCTTCGACGGGAAGGAGATCGGGCAGATCATGGCGGAGCGGGCCATCTCGCTTGAAGGCCTTGCAGGGGCGCTGCAGGAAGAGACGGTCTTCCTTGGCGAGGGAGCGCGGCTGTACCGGCAGGAACTCACGGCCCTGCTGGGCGGGCGGGCGCTCTTTGCGCCCCTGTCAGCGGGCGCTCCGTCGGCAGCGAGCGTTGCCGAGATCGGCATGGCCATGCTCGCAAAGGGTGAAGCCGTCGATCCTGACAACCTGACACCCCTGTACATCCGGCGGCCTGAGGCGGAAGTGGCGTGGGAAAAAAGGCAGAAGTCTTCATAGGCGCCATGCGGCACGAGGACCTCGATCAGGTCGTCGCCATCGAGCAGGCATCGTTCACCCAGCCCTGGTCCCGCGCGCTTTTCGAGCAGGAGCTCAGGAAGCCCGCTCTTTCGACGAGCCTTGCCGCTCTTGCCGGAGAAGGTCCGGGCCGCCTTGTCATGGGATACATCGTGTTCTGGATCGTGGCCCAGGAGATGCACATCCTGAACCTGGCCGTGGCGCCTGCTGAGCGGCGGAAGGGGCTTGCCGGACGGCTCGTCCTGTCCGGTATCCAGTACGCCGCGGCCAGGGGCGCGCGGACGGCCTTTCTTGAGGTGCGGGCGTCGAACATTCCGGCCTGGAACCTTTACCAGGGGCTCGGCTTTGTGAAGTCGGCGCTGCGCAAAAGCTATTATGATTCCCCTCCTGAGGACGCCCTGGTCATGACGCTGCCGGAAGACGCATTTATCCAGGCCGCAAGTGCGTGAAAATCCGCATGAATTTCCGATTTTCCCGACGGTTTTTGCCTGCGCTTGCCTTTTTTCCCTGGATGTGATACCTTTCTTTGTAGTCAGTGCGATGTCCTGCAGGGTCATCCGCTCTTTGTATTACAAAACCTTCCCGGTTTTCATAGTTCCGAACACATCCCACGTACTTAAGGAGGGACGGACGATGAGTGTGGAGGTAAAGGACGAAGCAGTACTGCAGCGCCTCAGGAAGGAGAACCAGGAGTTCCAGCGGTGGGAGCAGGAGCACCGGCAGCTGGAAGAAACGCTGTCGAGCATCGACGCTCACCCCTATATCTCGCCTGAGGAAGAGATGGAGCGCAAGCGGATCCAGAAGCTCAAGCTTGCGGCAAAAGACAGAATGATGGAAATGGTCAGGCGATCCCAGTTCGGCAGCGCCTGAACTTACAAAGGGCGAGGACAGGTTCCTCGCCTTTTTGCGTTTCCGGCCACAACCAGGACAGAACACAAGATCCCCCTTCGCGGAAGGTGACAAGGGGGATTTTTTTGTATTGACTCCCCGCCGTTATCTATGTTAAAAATAACAAATTATTCGCTCAACGAAGCACCGCGGGCATTCATACACCTGCAGACACAGCACGACCGTTTTCCCTCGTCACAGGTCCCGGAGAAACATTTATGAGAAGCGACAGGATCAAGAAAGGCCTGGAGCGCGCGCCGCACAGGTCTCTTTTATTTGCCACGGGCATCACCAGGAGCGAGCTCGACCGGCCCATGATCGGCGTGGCCACGAGCTTCACCGACCTGATCCCCGGCCACATCGGCATGCGCGACCTCGAGCGGTTCATCGAGAAGGGCGTGCACGCCGGCGGCGGATGGCCCCTCTTTTTCGGCGTGCCGGGCATCTGCGACGGCATCGCCATGGGCCACCGGGGCATGCACTATTCGCTCCCGTCCCGCGAACTGATCGCCGATGTCATCGAGTCCGTGGCGACCGCCCATGCCTTTGACGGGCTGGTGCTGCTGACGAACTGCGACAAGATCACGCCGGGCATGCTGATGGCCGCTGCGCGGCTCGACATTCCCACGATCGTCGTGACGGCCGGGGCAATGCATTCCGGCCAGTTCCGCGGGGACCGGGTGAACCTGATCAGCGCTTTCGAGGCCGTGGGCAAGGTCCGGAAGGGCGAGCTGTCGGAGAGCGACCTCGCCGAGCTCGAGACCTGCGCCTGCCCCGGCCCCGGCTCCTGCCAGGGCATGTTCACGGCCAACACCATGGCCTGCGTGACCGAGTCGCTCGGCATGAGCCTGCCGGGCTGCGCCACGGCCCTGGCCGTATCGGGCGAGAAGCGCAGGATCGCCTTCGAGAGCGGCAAGCGCATCGTCGGGCTCGTGAAGGAGGACCTGACGCCGCGGAAGGTGATGACGAAGAACGCCTTCGAGAACGCCATCCGCGTGGATATGTCCCTGGGCGGGTCCACGAACACGTCGCTCCACATCCCGGCCATCGCCCATGAGGCGGGCATAGAGCTGCCCATAGCCGAGTTCGACCGGGTGAGCCGCGAGACGCCGCATCTGTGCAACATGCTTCCCGGCGGGCCGCATTATATGGAAGACCTCGACGCGGCGGGCGGCATTCCGGGCGTCCTGTCGCGGTTCGCGAAGGTGCTGAAGGACTCGCCCACGGTGAGCGGCACGTCCATCCTTGAGAACGCGAAGGCCGGCATCGTTCGCAATTCCGAAGTGATCAGGCCGCTGGACAAGGCCTATCACAAGGAGGGCGGCATCGCCGTGCTCTCCGGGAGCCTCGCTCCTCACGGCTCAGTGGTGAAGCAGACGGCAGTGAGCGAAAAGATGATGCGCTTCGAAGGCACGGCCATCGTCTTCGATTCGGAAGAGGACGCCATGAAGGCCATCATGGACAACCGGATCAAGGCCGGCCATGTGATCGTGATCCGCTATGAGGGGCCCAAGGGCGGACCGGGCATGCGCGAGATGCTGTCGCCCACGTCGGCCATCATGGGCATGGGCCTGGGCGAATCAGTGGCCCTCGTCACGGACGGCAGGTTCTCGGGCGGCACCAAGGGGCCCTGCATCGGCCATGTGTCTCCTGAAGCGGCCGAGGGCGGGCCTATCGCCATCGTGCGCGACGGCGACGGCATCATCCTGGACGTGCCGAACCGGAAGCTGGAGCTGAAGCTGTCGGCCGATGAGATCGCGAAGCGCCTGGCGGCCTGGAAGCCCCGGGAGCCGAAGATCACGACGGGCTGGCTCGCGCGGTACGCGAGGCACGTCACCTCGGCGAACACGGGAGCAGTCGTTACATAGTGCAAGCACCAAATTTCGATCGTCAAATAACAAATAAGTCCGAATAGCCATGCTCAGGATCGCGAAGGATTCTGAATCTGGACAGTGAGATTTCGGAATGTATTTGGGATTTGCGGTTTGGAATTTGGAATTTTATCAACAATGGGTGCAATCATGTCAAGCAAACAGATTACCGGTGCGGAAATATTCCTCGAATGCCTGAAGAAGGAGAAGGTCGACACGCTGTTCTGCTATCCCGGCGGCGTGGTGCTCAAGATCTTCGATGTCCTCTATGAGCAGAAGGACATCCGCATGATCCTCCCGCGGCACGAGCAGGGCGGCGTGCACATGGCCGACGGCTATGCCCGCTCCACCGGCAAGGTCGGTGTCGCGCTCGTCACCTCGGGCCCTGGAGCCACGAACGTGGTGACAGGCATCGCAACAGCCTACATGGATTCCATCCCCATCGTGGTGTTCACGGGCCAGGTGCCCACGGCGCTGATCGGGAACGACGCCTTCCAGGAAGCGGACATCGTGGGCATCACGCGGCCCTGCACCAAGTACAACTACCTCGTGAAGGACGTGAAGGACCTGGCGCGGATCATCAAGGAGGCTTTTTACATCGCGTCAAGCGGCCGGCCCGGCCCGGTGCTTGTCGACCTTCCCCGCGACGTGATCACCGACAAGGCCGAGTTCCACTATCCCGACAAGGTCGAGCTGCGGAGCTACAAGCCGTCGCTCTTCGGCAACAAATGGCAGGTGAAGCAGGCCGCCCAGGCCATTGCGGCGGCCAAGAAGCCGGTGATCTACACGGGCGGCGGCGTCATCAGCTCCGGCGCTGCGCCGCAGGTGCTGGAGCTCGCCGAAATGACCCAGATACCCGTCACCACGACCATGATGGGCCTCGGCGGGTTCCCGGGAGGACACCCGCTCTCCCTCGGCATGCTCGGCATGCACGGGACCTACTATGCGAACATGGCGATCCACAACTCCGATCTTATCGTCGCCATCGGCGCGCGGTTCGACGACCGGGTGACGGGCAAGGTGGAGGGCTTCGCGCCGGAGGCCAAGATCATCCATATCGACGTGGACCCCACGTCGATCCGGAAGAACGTGCGCGT
>JBBIHD010000064.1:0-10322 GCA_037447195.1 Nitrospirota bacterium
GGCGTATTATGGCACGCTAAGCGACAGAGCGAGCGGCTGACCTGAGTAATTACCTAATGCTCAATAATTTTTCTACCTGTCTCTGTGTTGACCTGGTGGATTTTTGTCTTTTTACGAGGTCATCAAAAGTTAGGCCGCGGATAAAATCTGGAACAGCCGATACCTGTTCCCCTTTGGGATCACCTGCTCTTTGCCAGCCCGTCCAGGAACGCCTGGAGCGCTTCCGGTCCCGGCAGCGGGTCCGGCAGTGCGGCATCAGGCGTACAGACGTAAAGGACCTTTTCGATCATTTTGCCGACGCTGAACCGGAGCAGCTCCGGCACGTGGGACGCGGCCACATTCTCGATCAGCAGCGAATCATGATACCATCCGTCGCCGCGGGGGACATGGGCGGCGCAATCCTGCACCCTGGCTGCGCGGGGCCGCGCTTTCCTGGCCAGCGCCTCCGCCGAGAGATCGGCGCGCAGGAGCTGGAGCCCCTTGAAGACGGGATTCGAGCAGATGCCGTGGGTCCCCCGGGACAGGGGATCAAAGCGGCGCAAATTGACGCTGAAGCAGCACAGGATCGTCTCCCCCCCGCCGTCGGCGGGACGGAGCGTGACGGAAAGATAGTCGTTCGTATATTCGGCCGGCGCTGAGGAGCCATGGGCGGTCATGATGAGCCTTCCTTTCCGGCGCCGGGCGCATCAGCGGCTGCGGGTGGCGGTTGGTTTGCGGGAAGGCGCCGTCTTCTTTGTCGCAGCCTTCTTTTTCTCCGGCGCTTTCGGCTTCTGGGCCGTCTGCCTGGCCTGCAGCTGCTTTTTGAGCGATTCCACCTGCTTGATGCGCTCATCAAGCTGCTGCGCCAGCCTGCCGTTGTCATGGCGGAGCGCGTCGATCTCCTGGAGCGCCGTGCTCAGCTCCGACCGGGCCTTTGATGCATAGACGAAGCTGCCGATCAGAATGACCAGCACCACGGCGGCTACTGCCAGAAAAACGAGCTTGGCGCGCAGGACCGGGTCTCCCCCCCGTTCGCGCCTGCCTGGCCGGGGGCTCCGGATTTCCGTCTGTTCATTGTCTTCATAGTTCATAGCAGCCGCTGCACCTCGAATCGATAGATGTCCGCGGGCCCGTCAGGAGGAATTCCCGCTTTCTGCCGCGCAATGCTGATCTGCATCTCGGCCGTGTCCACTCCTTCTAGGTCCGGCAGCAGCAGGCCCCGCATTCCTCCGGACTGGACGATCACGCCATAGCGCCGGGGGTCGAGCCCGCTCAGGTCGTGAACAGGCTCCGGAGGAGTAAGCACATCAACGGTGTATTCCACCGCGTCAAGCTCGCCGTCGCGCAGACAGGCGAACCGGGGGTCGCACGTTGCCGCGCTGATGGCGTTTCGCACGGTCTCATGGGCAACGGAGAGCTCTGTGGGCTGGAACGTGCCGATGCAGCCCCGGAGCGCGCCCCTGATCTTCAGGCAGACGAAGACGCCTGCCTGCCTGCGCAGCTCAGGCCCCAGGTCCTCGTCGCGCAGGTCCATTCGTTTCCCGGTCCGTACATAGAGTTCTACGGCATCTTTGGCCAGTTTGACGAGCGGATGCATCACATGTCACGGCGGACAACGAGGTCCGCGAGCGCCATGAGCGAACGGCGCGGGGCGGAGTCAGGAAAGATCCGGAGCGCCTCTTTTGCCTCATCGGCAAAGGCGCGGGCGCTGAGAAGCGCTTCGGCAACGGACCCGTGCTTTTCCATGAGTTCGAACACCGAAGACAGGTCGCCGGGAGTCAGGGCGTCGGCGTTGATGATGCGCTGCAGCTCGGTCTTTTCAGCGGCTGTTGCCTTGCGCAGCAGGAAGATGAGCGGCAGCGTCACCTTGCCTTCTTCCAGGTCCTTTCCCAGCATCTTGCCGAGCTGGGCCTGGTCCGCGGTGTAGTCAAGCGTGTCGTCGGTGATCTGGAAGGCAAGGCCGAGCCTGCTTCCGTAGACGGCGAGGGCCTCCTCCTGCGCGGAGGGTGCGCTGCTGATGATCGCGCCGAGCCGGCAGGCCGCTGCGATCAGCACGCCGGTCTTGAACTCCACGAGGCGAAAGTAATCCTGCTCCGTCATATCAGCGTTCTGGATCTGCATGAGCTGCAGCACTTCGCCCTCGGACATGGTGGTGGTCGTCTCGGAAAGCACGTCCATGACGCGCTGGTTCTGGAGCCGCACCGCAAGGTAGAGGGCCTTGGAGTACAGGTAGTCGCCGACGAGAATGCTTGCCTGGTTCCCCCAGAGCGAGTTGGCCGAAGACCGGCCCCGGCGCAGCTTCGCCTCGTCCACCACATCATCATGGAGAAGGGATGCGGTGTGGATGAACTCAATGACGCTGCCCAGGAGGTATTCCGTGTTCCTGCCCTGCGATCCGCAGAGGCGCGATGCCAGCACCAGCAGCATGGGCCGGAACCGCTTGCCTCCCGCATTCAGGATATATTCACCTACCTGCTGAATGAGGGCGACAGGGGAGCTGAGGCTTTCATGGATGCGGCGTTCCAGCAGTTCCATGTCCTGCTGGTACTCGTTCCAGACGTCTTGTAGAGTGGTGATCATTGTACTGCCCCGGGGAGAGAGGGGACCGGTCCGACGGGTACGAAAGGTAAATTCGTTTGAAAATCCGTGCGTTACAGTCCCTGTCAAGAAGCGCTTTCACGGGCATAATAGGAGGAAGGCCCTGTAAAGTCAAGGTATTTCTCCGGCATAAGGGCAGAGACGAATGCGGAGTGCGGAGTGCGGGGTGCGGAATGGGGAGCAGGGAAGATGGGCTAACCCCGTGCTGATTTGTCTCAGAGCTTCATTGCGGTGAGCACGTCCTGCATGGTGGCGGAGGCTATCTTCGCTGCCTTGCGCGAGCCTTCGGTGATGATCTCGGCGATCCGCTGCGGCGAAGCCGCAAGCTCCTTCCGGCGCTCCTGGATCGGTTTCAGGTAGGCCAGGAGATGCTTCAGCAGCTCCTTTTTGTCGTCCACGCATCCGATGCCTGCGCGCCGGCATTCCACGTTCACGTGGTCGCACCATTCCCTGGGCGAAAAGATCCGGTTGAGCGCAAAGAGCGGGCAGATGTCGGGATTGCCCGGGTCCTGCCGGCGCTGCCGGGCGGGATCGGTCACCATCTGCATCACTTTCTTGGTGATGTCCTCGGCACTGTCAGAAAGGTACAGGCAGTTGTTGTAGCTCTTGCTCATCTTGCGGCCATCGGTGCCGAGCACCTTGGGATAGTCCGTCATGAGGGGCTGGGGCTCTGACAGCACATTGCCGTAAAAGGCGTTGAACCGCCGTCCGATCTCGCGCGTCAGCTCCAGGTGGGGCAGCTGGTCTATGCCCACGGGAACGAAACCCGCCTTGTAGATGATGATGTCTGCGGTCTGGAGGAGGGGGTAGCCCAGGAAGCCGTAGGTATGCAGGTCCTTGTCCTGGACCTGCTCAATCTTTTCCTTGTACGTGGGCACGCGCTCCAGCCAGGGCAGGGGCGTGATCATGGAAAGGAGGACGTGCAGAACAGCGTGGTCCGGGACCTGCGACTGCTGGAAGAGCACGGACTTTTCGGGGTCAAGGCCCGCGGCCATCCAGTCGATGACCATCTCGCGCACAAAGGTGCGCACGCCGGACGTGTCGGCATACTGGGTCGTGAGGGCGTGCCAGTCGGCGATGAAATAAAAGCACTCGTACTGGCCGCTGTCCTGCAGCTTTCTCCAGTTGTCGAGGGCTCCCAGGAGGTTGCCGAGGTGCAGCAGGCCGCTGGGCTGCATGCCGCTTAATACGCGTTTTTTTGTCGCCATAGGAGCTCTACCGGACCTTTTCGTGAATGAAGAATCAAAGGAAACAGGTTTTACCACGGAGCCACGGAGGAAACCGATCCATTTACCGTGCCGCGCAAAGGACTGCTTACGACATCAAATCGCCGAGCAGCAGCCTGATGAGCGGCTGGACCAGGGGGCGCACGATCCAGTTCAGCGCTCCCGTGGCAAAGAGCGCCAGCAGAATGAACATGCCGTACCGTTCAAGCTGGTTGTAAGCCATGGCCTGGCGGGGCGGAAGCAGCCAGAGCACCACCCTGCTGCCGTCCAGCGGCGGGATGGGAAGCATGTTCAGGACCGCCAGCACCACATTGATCACGACGCCGTAGGCCAGCATCAGGGCCACGGGCAGTGCCGCCCACTCCCACGCTGCTTCAGGAAGCATCCTGCCGAGCACCGGGAAGGCCGTTCTCAGGACAACGGCAAAGGCGACGGCCATCAGGATGTTCACGCCAGGCCCGGCAACAGAAGAAAGGGCCAGGCCTTTTCTGGGCTCACGGAAATTGGAAGGATTGATCGGCACCGGCTTGGCATAGCCGAAAACGAACTGGCCGCCTGACATGACGATCAGCAGCAGCGGCATGATGACCGTGCCGAAGAGATCGATGTGGGGGATGGGGTTGAGCGTCAACCTGCCGGCATCGCGCGCCGTGGGGTCGCCGAGCTTGTTCGCAATCCATCCATGGGCCACCTCGTGCAGTACAATGGCGTAGACGAGGGGCAGGGCCATGACCAGGATCTTCTGGATGATCGAAAGACTGTCCACGGAGCTAACCTACCGCACGATGACCAGCGCCTCGTCGGGGTTCACGCTGTCGCCTTCCTTCACGTGGATCTCCGTCACCTCGCCGGCCACGGGAGTATGCACTTCGTTCTCCATCTTCATGGCCTCGATGATCAGCACCGTATCGCCGGCCTTCACCTTGTCGCCGACCTTGACTTTGAGCTTGATGACCGTGCCGGGCATGGGCGCTTTCACGTCGCCGGGCTCCGCCGCCTTGGGCCGCCGGGACCGGCCTCCCACGCTGGGCGATATCTTGCCTTCCTCGGAGGGGACCACTTCCATCAGGGGCTCGACAAGCACCTCGACGAGCTGGTTCTCCACATACAGGAAGTAGGGGCGCTTGCCTTCCGACTTGTGGCCCTTGCCGCCCACTTTTATGTGGTACGATTCGCCGTGCACATTGACCATGAACTCCGAAGGTGCAAGGTGCGGCCCGCCGTCCGGGGGGACCGCCGCTGCCGCGGGCATCTTGGGCGCTTCGGGGGGAAAGCCCTTGTCGCGCAGCTCGGCGAATTCCAAGAATATCTTGGGGAAGAGTGCGCAGGAGATCACGTCTTCTTCGGACTTCGCCTTGTCGCCCGCCGTCTCGCGGGCCTTTTCCATCTCCGGTTCGAGGAGGTCGCCGGGGCGCTCCTCGACGACCGGCTCGTCTCCCAGGATCTTCTTGCGGATGTCCTCGTTCACCGGCGCCGGAGGCTTGCCGTAGAGCCCCTTGAGGTAGTTCTTCACCTCGCTCGTCACGACCTTGTAGCGCTCGCCCGTCAGGATGTTCAGCGTTGCCTGGGTCCCCACGATCTGGCTCGACGGCGTGACGAGGGGCGGGAAGCCGAAGTCCTCGCGCACCTTCGGGACCTCGGCCATGACCTCTTCCATGCGGTCCAGGGCGTTCTGCTCCTTGAGCTGGGTGGCCAGGTTCGAGATCATGCCGCCGGGAACCTGGTAGATGATGGCCTTGGGGTCGATGCCTGAGAAGCCGCCGCACTCGAAGGCCAGGTACTTCTTGCGAACTTCCTTGAAGTAGTCGTTCGCCTTTCCGACGAGGGTCAGGTCGATGGCCGGGTCGCGCGGCGTGCCGCGCAGGATGTGCAGCATCGTCTCGAAGGGCGGCTGGCTGGTCCCGCCGGACATGGACGAGAGCGCCACGTCGATGATGTCCACGCCCGCCTCAACGGCCTTGAGCGTCGTGGCCACGGACATGGCGCTGGTGTCGTGGGTATGGAGGTGGATGGGCGCTGCAACGGACTTCTTCAGGGCGCTGACGAGCTCGAAGGCGTCGTTGGGCGCCAGCAGGCCCGCCATGTCCTTGATGCAGATCGTGTCGGCCCCCATGTCCTCGAGCTTCTTCGCCATGTCCACGAAGAGGGCGTTGTTGTAGATATGGCCCAGGGTGTAGCAGAAGGCCGCCTCCACCTTGCCGCCGTACTTGATGACGGCCTTGACGGAGGTCTTGATGTTCCGGAAGTCGTTCAGCGCGTCGAAGATGCGGAACACGTCCATGCCGTTCTCGACGGCCCTGTCCACGAACCGCTCCACCACGTCATCGGCATAGTGGCGGTAGCCCACCACGTTCTGTCCCCGCAGCAGCATCTGCGTGGGCGTCTTTTTGAAGACCTTCTTGAACTGCCGCAGCCGCTCCCAGGGGTCCTCGCGCAGGAACCGGAGGCAGGTGTCGAAGGTGGCGCCGCCCCAGACCTCGATGGACCAGAGGCCCAGCTCGTCCATGGTCTCGGCAATGGGCAGCAGGTCCTCGGTCTTCATCCGGGTCGCCAGCAGGCTCTGATGGGCGTCCCGGAACGTGGTGTCCATGATGCGGACCTTCGCGTCCGTCTTTTTCTTTGTAGTCGCCATGATCACTCCCTGATCCGCATGCCGCGGAATTGAAAATTGGAAAATGTTCGTAAGAAAATCCCTCCTAACCTCCCTTTTTCAAAGGGAGGCAATTCCCCTCTTTAGAAAAGAGGGGAAAGGGGAGATTTTATAAAACCAGTCATTTGAGAGACAACCGCACTAGCCCTCTGCGTGAGCTACAGCTTCGAGTGGGCCACGATCGCCGCGGCGATGGCGATGGCCGTGTCGGCCGGGTCGCGCTCGTGGTCGTAGTTCAGCAGTTCGGCCTTTTCCTCGATGTATTTGGTGCTGAATTTGCCCGAGATGAAAGTCGGGTCCTCCATCACTTTCTTGTAATAGGGGATCGTGGTCTTGATGCCCCGGATCACGTATTCGCTCAGGCAGCGGTGCATGCGGCGCACGGCCTCGTCCCAGGTCTCGCCCTTCACAATCAGCTTGGCGAGCAGCGAATCATAGTAGGGCGTGACCGTGTAGCCGCGGTAGACGTTCCCGTCGATGCGCACGCCGTACCCGCCCGGCGAATAGTATCCCGTGATCTTGCCTGTGGCGGGCAGAAAATCGTTCTTCGGGTCCTCGGCGTTCACCCGGCACTGGATGGCATAGCCGCGGAGGCGGACATCTTCCTGGCGAAGCGTCAGTTTCTCGCCGGCGGCGATGCGGATCATGGTCTGGAGCAGGTCGATGCCCGTCACTTCCTCGGTGATGGTGTGCTCCACCTGGATGCGCGTGTTCATTTCGAGGAAATAGAAGCTCCGGTCCTTGTCCACCAGGAACTCGACGGTGCCCACGTTGTCGTACCCCACGGAGCGGGCAACGGTCACGGCCGCTTCGCCCATCCGCTTTCTGAGGTCCTCGTCAAGCAGGAGCGAAGGCGCGATCTCGACGAGCTTCTGGTGGCGGCGCTGGATGGAGCAGTCGCGCTCGCCCAGGTGGATGACCGTGCCGTGGCTGTCCGCCACGACCTGGAACTCGATGTGATGGGGCTCTTCGATGTATTTTTCGATGAAGACGGCGTCGTTGCCGAAGGACTTCTTCGCTTCGCCGATGGCCAGGGGGAGCATGCGGCGCACATCATCGGCCGCGCGGCAGACGCGCAGGCCCCGGCCGCCGCCTCCGGCAGAGGCTTTCAGGATGACGGGATAGCCGATCTTTTCGGCAGCGGCAACCGCCTCGTCCTCCGAGTGGAGGGCAGGGGTGCCGGGGATGACCGGCACGCCCGTGGCGGCCATTTTCTGGCGGGCCTCGATCTTGAGCCCCATGTCTTTGATGGCCCGGGGATTGGGGCCGATGAAGGCGATGCCCGCGTCGGCGCAGGCCTGGGCGAACTCGGCGTTCTCGGACAGGAACCCGTAGCCGGGATGGATCGCGTCGGCGCCCATCTGGCGGGCCAGGTCGATGATGCCGTAGATGTTCAGATAGCCCGCAAGGGGGCCTGGCCCGACCAGGGCCGCCTCATCGGCTTTCTTCACGTACAGCGTCGTTGCATCCGCTTCCGAGTGCATCGCAACGGTGCGGATGCCCAGCTCTTTGCAGGCGCGGATGATCCTGAGCGCAATTTCGCCGCGATTGGCGATCAGAACTTTCTTGAACATAGCGGAAAATCTCCGGAAAACAGCGGCTTGCAGGCAGCCGCCGGTGATGGGCGAGAAAGTCTGCTGATACTAAGGGAATTTGCCGGGGCTGTCAAGGAAAAATGGACTATTTCACTGGGGAAGCAGAACGAAGCGGCCGTCCCTGATCGTGATGAGGAACAATTTTTTCTGCGCCTCGCCCGAGGGGAGGAACGTGGCCGTTCCCGAGAGGCCGGGGAAATCGCGGTAGGACAGGAGCCCTTCCTTCAGGAGAGCTGCCGTGTCCTTGCGGTCCCGCAGCAGCAGGGTCAGGACCGATGCCGCGTCATAGGCCTGGGCGGCCAGGATGTCGATCTCCTCCTGGTACGCGGAACGATAGGCCTCGATGACGGCCTTTACCTGCGGATCGGGATTCTCGGGCGAGAAGCCGTCGAAGAATACGGCGCCTTCGGCATGGCGGCCTGCCCGCTCGATAAGCTCCTCGGCGCGCCAGTTGTTGGAGCCGATCATGCCGATGCCCGTGATATTGTAAAAGGCGAGCTGGGGCAGCAGCAGCCCTACTTTTTCGGCGTACCCGGGAATATAGATGGCGTCGAACCCGGGGACGTACTCGCGGAAGAGCTTCTTCCGTTCATCGTCGTCCTCGGGGATCGGTATCTTGCGGGAGCGGAGATCGATCTCGATGATCTTCTTGATGTAGAGCCCGAAGTCGTTCGCGTCAGCCGGATAGGAGACCGTGGCGAGCAGTTCGGCCTTCCTGGCCAGTTCCCGCGTCAGGAGCCGGGACAGGTCTGCGCCGTAGGCGTCGTCGGGCGCCAGGATCACGATCTTGCGGTATTTCTGGGCAAGCATGTACTGGGCGGCCGCCGCAGCCTGGGTGTTGTTGGTCAGGGCGTTCCGGAACAGCCAGGGGCTCTTGCCGGCAAGGTCCGGGCCTGATGCGGCAGGGGTGATAAGGGGGACCTGGAGCCTGTCGAGGGCCGGCACCAGCGCCTCGACCTCCCGGGTCAGGAGCGGACCGATGGAGGCGATGATGCCTTTGGCGGATGCCTCCTGCAGCGCTGCAACGGCCTTGTCCGGCGACCCTTCCGTGTCCTTGACCACCAGTTCGATGCGGTTGTCGGGGTCCATTGTATTGTAGGCATGGACGGCAAGCTGCACACCCTTCAGCACGCTGTTGCCGAAGAAGGCGAAGGGTCCCGACTGCGGCACGAGCACGGCGATGTGGAAGCGGGGCGCCGAGAGCATGGAGAGGGAGCGCGTGGCGAGCATCTTTGCCCGCTCCGTCTCAGGATGGCCCGGGAAGCGGTACAGGAAGTCTTCCGTCTGCTTCAACGCCTCGCGGTACCTGCGCTGTTCGACGAGGAAGCTCGAAAGCCGCAGCAGCGCACTGTCCGAGGGATAGGTCTTTCCCCGGGCCAGCAGCGCCAGCTCCTCTTCCGAGAAGTTCTTCTCAATGAGGTCCCTGATCCGGTCGCGGTATCCCTCTTTCTGTTTTTCCTCGGGCGCGAGCTGTATCAGGGTGACGTATTCGGCGACGGCGGCGGGATAGTTCGCCTTGATCACATAGGCGGAAGCCAGCATCTCGGCGGCGCGGCGAAGCATTGCAGGGTCCGTGAGCCTGCTGCGGTCCTGCAGGTTGGCGACGGCGAGATCGTACTCCTTCAATTCGTAGTAGCACAGGCCGAGCTTGTATTTTGCCTCGAAGATATAGGGAGACGAGGGGAAGCGCTCGATGATCTCTTTATAATAACTGAGGGCGCGCGGGTAATCGCGCTGCGTCAGGCGTATCTCTCCCAGCAGAAAGAGGGCGCGGTCCCGGTGCCTGCTTTCGGGATAGCGGGTGAAAAAGGAGTCAACGGTCTTGACCGCCTGGCCATACTGCCGCTTGGCGAACTGTTCGTCGGCCTGGGACAGCACGGCCCGGGCGTCTTTTTCCCACTCGGGCTCCGGGGGCAGCTTCGGTGCGCAACCCGCTGCCGCAAGGGCAGCGAGTGTCAGCAGGACGAGCAGGCCCTTCCCTATGGAGAGATGCGCCAGGCGCATTATTTCGTGCCTTTTGTCTTTGCTGCTTCGGCGATGGCCGTCTTGCGCCGGTCCTTCAGGCGCTCCTCGCGGCGTTTCCGCCTGCGGCGGATCTCACGTTCTCTTTCGCGCACGGTTTTGCACTCCTTTCCCGCAATATGATGATGGCGTCCGGTCAGGGCATGCGGCGCAGGATCGCGCTGCAGACCGGCGCTGCAACCTGCATACTATAAGCCAAGACCGGCCCCTTGTCAATAACTTCAAGGCCAAAAGGCAGCGGACAGGGGACAG
>JBBIHD010000065.1:0-8269 GCA_037447195.1 Nitrospirota bacterium
AAAGATAAGATGCCCTTGTTTTTTCCGTCGTTACCGTGTTCATCCGTGTTCCAACTGCCTTTTTTAGGATTATGGAATGCGGCGCGCCGAAGGTTTATTCATGATTTTGTTCCCGCGGCTCATCGAGAGGACACGCTATGGACCTGAAGGACGTAAAACCCGATGAAGTGCTGGACTGCGTGGCCCTTGCCTGTCCCATGCCGATCTACAAGACAGCGAACCGGATCAAGGAAATGAAGTCCGGTCAGGTGCTGGAAGTGCAGGCCGATGACGACGGGATCGAAAAGGACATGCCGGCCTGGTGCAAGGCCACCGGGCACGAGTATCTGGGACTGGTAAAGCAGGACGGTGAGTATCGGGCATATGTTCGAAAAAAATAGCAGACTGGAGCATCCACTTTCCCCACGGCCGACAACTAATAGTTGTCGGCTTTTTGTTTTTTCTCTTTACCATGCATGCCCTATGGTATAATTGAGCTCTATGAAAACGTCGGTCCTCATCATAGGGGGGAATGATGCAGATTGCCGCACCATATCGGAGTCGGCGATCGCGCAGGGCTGCCGGGTCTCCCTGGTCAACACCGCAGCCGAGGCGCTTTCATCCCTCGATCGAGAGACTCCTGCGGCCGTGTTCTGTGATCTATCCGTCGCCGGGGACGGGCGAATGCTTCGCGCCGTTTCCGAGGCTGCGGCACGGGCCTGCGCGAGCGTTCATCTTGTCATGTCCTCGGAGATAAAGCGGGGCCTCATCCGCGCCCTGCGCCCCTGGGTGGACGATTATCTTGCCGCGCCTGTGCTGCGGGAAGCCGCATCAGCGCGGATCCGGAGCATTCTCCATGTCCGCCGGCTCGAGCAGGAAGCGGAGCATTCAAAGGTCAGCATGCAGAGCTGGCTTGCGCGGCTCGAGAACGCTACCCGGTATTTCGAGCCGCTGTCCTATGACGCGTCCCGGTCGCAGGACGATCTTGCGCAGCGCGTCATCTGTTCAGGGACGAACGAGCGTGACAGTCCCTCCTGTTTCATGGTGGCCCGGACCAGCGGCGCAGCGGGCCTGCTCTGCGACATCTACACCCGGGGCAGCGCGGGCGTCGATCGGATCGGCAGCGCCATCCCGATGCCTGAAGCTGCCATATTCCACCTGGTCAGGGCGGAGCACGGCGCGACCCATGTTAACCATTTTGACCGCGGCGGCAGCCTCGCAGATTTTCAGGCCCACTTCCCGCCGGAGATCCATCAGACCGTCGGCACGATCAGGAATATGACTGCCTGCAGGCACGGGGACGCGTATTTTGTCGCCTTCAACTACGGGCGGCCGGCGACTGCACAGGATGCCCTGTTCCTGAAGGGTCTTGCGCTGCCCGGGAGCTTCCTCGCCGCGATCGCCGGGGGCGTGCTGGACATGTCAGAGTCCTTTCTGGTCATGGTCAGGACGCTCGCCATGGCGACCGATTCCGCCGGGGACAACGGCGCCCATGTGCTGCGGATGAATGAATATGCCCGCACGCTGGCCGAGAGCATGGAGCTCCCTGAACGGTTCGTGAAGGCGCTCTCCTACTCTGCGCAGCTCCATGACGTGGGCAAGATCTACATACATCCGGACCTTCTGGAGAAACCGCTCCGGCTCACGCACCATGAGTTCGATCTGGTGAAGAAACATACCTTGCTCGGAGCGAACATTCTCGGCGATTCTCCCATGCTGCGAACGGCGAAGAACATCGCCCTCACTCATCATGAGTGCTGGGACGGCAGCGGCTACCCCGCGGGCCTTGCAGGCGATTCCATTCCCCTGGAAGGGGCGATCGTGAAGGTCGCCGATGTATACGACGCTCTGCGCACCATGCATTCCTATAAACCTTCCTATTCACACGACGACGCCTGCAGGATCATACTTGACGGCGGCGGCGACGGCCTGCATGAGATCCGGCCGACGCACTTCCATCCGGCAGCTCTCCGGATATTCGGAAAGATATCCCACCAGTTCGAAGCGATCTATTCTGCGGCCCTGTAGAGCGGCCCGGCTCTCCTCAACGGACATCGCTTTCCTTCGTACGTGCCGGTATCTGCGCGCTGTTGCGCAGTTCTGGCGGCCATCCATCCCTCCCTCCCGCCTGTCCCGGGCTTTCCGTTTGACAACACAGGGGCGATGGTTTATTATCAGCCCAATCAAAGGGGATCCCCATGCAGATGATCGCAACACTCAAAGAAGGCGACTGGGTGGAAGAGACCTACCTGGTCGTCGCGAAGCAGGTGCTGACGGCAAAGAACGGCGTTACCTATCTGTCGCTCAAGCTTGCAGACAAAACGGGCGAGATCGACGGAAAGATGTGGGACAATGCCGAGGACGCGTCCGGCAAATTCGCCCGGGAGGACTTCATCCGCATTAAAGGCGTCGTCTCCAACTATCAGGGCGCGCTGCAGGTCAAGATGAAATCGCTCGAGCGGATCGATGACGCGAGCGTCGATATTTCCAGCTTTGTTCAGTCCTCTCCGCGCGATCCCGGCGAGATGGAGAATGAACTGCGGTCAATGGCATCAGGGATCGCAAACGATCCGCTGCGCCGGCTGATGGAGGCATTTCTGAACGATGCTTCCTTTATGGAAGGCCTGAAACGCGCTCCGGCGGCGAAAACAATGCATCATAACTATGTCGGCGGCCTTCTGGAGCACGTGCTGGAGCTGATCGCCCTCTGCAGGACCGTTGCAGGCCATTTTTCCGGCATCGATGCCGACCTGCTTGCCGTCGGCGCTTTTCTTCATGACATCGGCAAGATACGGGAGATGTCCGTCCGGAAGTCGATCGAGTATACCACGGAAGGCAGGCTCATCGGCCATATCTCTCTGGGCTATGAGATGCTGACGGACAAGATCAACGGCCTGCCGGACTTTCCCCCTGAGACCACCATGCTCCTGAAGCATATCATGCTTTCCCACCACGGCGAATACGAGTTCGGTTCACCCAAGAGGCCCAAGATCCGCGAGGCCCTGATCATCCACTACCTGGACGACCTCTCGGCAAAATTGAACAACTATCAGATCACGATGGCAAAGGAGAGCGTCGGTGAAGGCGAATGGTCGGCATTCAATAAGATGCACGACCGCTATCTGTACCGGCCTGCATCGCCCCCTGCGGCCGCGGCTCCACACACTGCTGAAGCTCCTGCGAGGGGCGGCCATTCCGGCGACGGCGGAAAGCAGCAGCGGCGTGACAAGGCGCCGAAGGACGGGAAAAAGGAAGAATCCGGCAAGCTGCCGCTTGATATTTGAAAAAGCATCATAGAACAATTCTCCAATATTTGAGATCCACTACGCATCAAGATGCCACAGGGATCGGCATGGACCGGAGCTTGGGATGTGATGTCCATTTGGGAGTTGTCATTTCGAATCTGGAAATTATTGATCAGGGGTGTTCATGTTGGGCGTACTGAAAACATTTACTGAAGGGATTGCGAAGACCCGGAAGGCCTTTGCCGATACGGTCGGCTCGCTCATCCTGGGAGAGAAAATAGACGAAGCATTCCTCGAAGAGCTCGAGGAGGCCCTGGTTGCGGCTGATGTGGGAATGACGACTGCCGCCGCGGTCCTGACGGACCTCAAGGAGCGGCACAAGCGGAAAGAACTTTCCACGCCCGGCGACGTGCGGCAGCGGCTGCGGGAGATCCTTCAAAATACGCTCTCCGCCGCCCATCGGCCCTTTGCGGTGACGGCCTCTCCCTTCGTGGTGCTCGTGGTCGGCGTGAACGGTACCGGAAAGACCACGACGATCGGAAAGCTCGCCAGCCGCCTGGCAGGCGAGGGGAAGCGCGTGATGCTTGCTGCTGCGGACACCTTCCGCGCTGCAGCAGCCGAGCAGCTTTCGATCTGGGGCGAGCGGTCCGGCATACCGGTCATCAGGCACCGCGAAGGGGCCGATCCCGGCGCCGTGGTCTTTGATGCCATTGCCGCCGCCAAAGCCCGGTCTGTCGATGTTCTGATCGTGGATACCGCGGGCCGGCTCCATACGAAATCCAATCTCATGGAAGAGTTGAAGAAGGTGCGGCGCATCCTGGAACGGGAGCTGCCGGGCGCCCCCCATGAGACGCTGCTGGTGGTCGACGGCACCACGGGCCAGAATGCCCTTGTCCAGGCGAGGATGTTCCATGAGGCGATCGGCGTGACCGGTCTGGTGATCACCAAGCTGGACGGTTCGTCAAAAGGCGGCATCCTCTTTGCCATCGGCAAGGAACTGGCCCTGCCTGTCAAGCTGGTGGGCATCGGGGAGGGGATCGAGGACCTTCGGGATTTCGATCCCAGGGAATTTGTCGAAGCATTGATATGAGCATGAAGCATGGCGCAGAGCGCAGAGAGACTCATACCCCATGCGCTATGCATGTATTAGCCGGGCCCCAAGCCCTCTGCCAATCATAAACCTATGGAAAGCATCCAGATCGAAATATTCGGCCATATCTACAGCATCAAGGCCACGGAGAATCCCGAGTACGTGCGGGAGCTCGCCGCTTTCCTGGATGCCAAGATGCGTGAAGTGCAGCAGGGCACAGGGACGGCCGACCCGCACCGCGTAGCGATCCTGACGGCCCTGACCATAAGCGACGAACTGTTCCGCCTGCGTGAACACTATGGCGCCATTGAGCAGACAGCCGGTCAGGCTGTGGAGCGGATGCTTGCTCTTACTGGCGATGAAGGAGCGCATTGATCCGGCGCTGGGCAATGTCACTCCTATGTCATTGAAGACAATGCATATTTCTGCCTTTTCAGTAAAACAGCGTATGATTTTCTCCTTGCCATTTCTTTGTATTTCTGGTATAAACTACTCAGGTTACTAACAAAGTCCCCTGCGTTGTGCGTGACAGATATTAACTTGATCCTCGTGAAAAAATTGAAACGGGAGCCGTCCCTGGAAAGGGTGTGCATGCCCAGATTAGACTGGGAAGCCTAAACTTTCCTATATGGCACCCACCTGGCATATGACCAGGTTCAAGCGTATCTGCACGGCAATTGCGGGGGACTTTCAGAACCAGTCCGGGAAACGCGGTTTCCCTGCAGTCGAATATAAACAGACCGAACAGCGCCAGAAGAAGGGAGCGGCAAGTAAGGAAGGCTCCGGCGCTTGTGATAGTGTTCCAAAACGGGTAAATGGCACGCCGCGGAAGGCACTGAGAACGCCAGTGGTTCCGGATCCGGGGCGGCCGTCGGGCAAGAAATTCAAAAACGGTCCAACAGAAGAAATACGATGCAGATCAATCAACATATATCTGGACGCCACCTCCTGGACGCGGCAGTAGTTCGCGCAGAGGCATCGGGTGCGTTTGGTTTGTTCACCGACTCGGGCGTCATGAGGGGCCAGCATCTGCCGCCCCCTCGTCCATGATCGTATACCTGCTGTTTCCGTTCCTCGTTCCGCCCGCTGCATACCCGTCCTGTCACCAGCCCTGAAGCGCCTTCCTGAAGTCATCGTTGGGCCTTAAGAAGCAAACAGAACATCGTCTTCCCTTTCCCGACGCGGGACCGGCTGAGCCTCCCCTTGCGTGGCGCATGCGGCCCCGCGACCTGTCTGAATTCGCCGGCCAGCAGCACATCCTCGGGCCGGGCAAGCTTCTGCGCAGGGCGCTTGAAGCGGACCGTTTCATGTCCCTGATCCTGTACGGGCCTCCGGGGACGGGAAAGACCGCGCTTGCCCATCTCATTGCTGAACGCAGCAAGGCACAGTTCCTTGAGATCAATGCCGTGACGTCAGGCGTTGCCGACATCCGCGCAGCTGCCCAGGCAGCGGCTTCGGAGCGCGGGCTGTCCGGCCGCAAGACCCTCCTGTTCATCGATGAGATCCACCGTTTCAACCGGGCGCAGCAGGACGCCCTGCTGCCCGACGTGGAAAAGGGGAACATCATCCTGATCGGAGCATCGACGCAGAACCCCTTTTTTGCAATCATCCCGGCCCTTTCTTCCCGGTCACAGATCTTCGAGTTCCAGCCGCTGAGCGACGAGGATGTCCGCGCGCTCCTGCTGCGGGCCCTGGGGGACAAGGACCGGGGATTCGGGACGCTGAAGATCGAACTGGCCCCTGAAGCTCTCGCGCATCTCGTGGCGGGATCGGGAGGCGATGCCCGGCGCGCGCTGAACGCGCTTGAGCTCGGCGTCCTGTCGTCGGCGCCGGGCGCAGGGGGCGGGTTCGTCTTTGATCTCCGGACAGCTGAGGAGTCGATCCAGAAAAAGGCCCTTGTCTATGACGAGGACGAGCATTATGACACGATCTCCGCGTTCATCAAGAGCATGCGTGGAAGCGATCCCGATGCAGCGATATACTGGCTGGCAAAAATGATCGCTGCGGGAGAGGACCCGCTCTTTATCGCCCGGCGGATCGTGATCGCGGCGAGCGAGGACGTGGGCAATGCGGACCCGCGGGCCCTCGCCACTGCTGTTGCCGCATACCAGGCCATTGAGCGCATCGGCATGCCTGAGGGGCGGATCCCCCTTGCCCAGGCAGCGGCCTACGTTGCCGCGGCTCCGAAGAGCAATGCCTGCTACGTTGCCATCAGCACGGCAATGAAGGACATTGAAACAGGCCGGCTCCTTCCCGTGCCCGGCCATCTCCGGGACTCCCATTACCGGGGCGCGGCACGGCTCGGCAGAGGAGAGGGCTATAAATATCCCCACGACTACCCGGACCATTTCATCGAACAGGAGTACCTCCCGCAGAAGCGGGAGTATTACCGGCCCACAGAACAGGGTGAAGAAAAACGCATCAAGGAACGCCTTGCAGGGCTGAAAAGAAAGAATGCAGGAGGATAGAAGAAGATGCTTGAATATATCATACTTGTGATCGTAGGGGTCGCCGCAGGCCTTGGCATCGGCCTGCTGATCAAAGGGCGGGTCGCTGCCGGCAAGATCCGCGACGCCGAGCAGGAGGCGGCCCGGATGCTGGCGAACGCGAAGCGCGAGGCCGAGACCAAGCTGAAAGAGGCGCAGCTCGAGGCAAAGGACAAGCTTTACCAGGCCCGTTCGGATTTCGATAAAGAGACGCGCGACAAGCGCACGGAGCTTCAGAACCAGGAGCGGAAGCTGACCCAGAAGGAAGAGAGCCTGGAGAAGAAGTTCGACACCGTCGAGAAGCGGGAGGCCGAGGCCCAGCGGCGCGAGCGGGAGCTTGCGGGCCGCGAGAAGAACGCCCAGGAGAAGGAAGAGAAGTATGAAGCGGGCCTGCGTGAGCAGCGCCAGCTGCTCGAGAAGATCGCCAGCATGACTGCCGAAGAGGCAAAGCGGCAGCTGATGGTCGCCATGGAGGACGAAGCAAAGTATGAGGCCGCCAAGACGATCAAGCGGATCGAGGACGAGGCCCGGGAAGAGGCCGACAAGAAGTCCAAGAGCATCATGAGCACCGCCATCCAGCGGTACGCCAGCGATTACGTGGCGGAGGCCACCGTGTCCGTGGTGAACCTGCCGAACGACGAGATGAAGGGCAGGATCATCGGCCGCGAAGGCCGGAACATCCGGGCGCTTGAGGCCGCAACGGGCATCGATCTGATCATCGATGATACGCCCGAGGCGGTGATCCTCTCGTGCTACGACCCGCTGCGCAGGGAGATCGCCAAGCAGACCATCGAACGGCTGATCCATGACGGCAGGATCCATCCGGCGCGCATCGAGGAGCTCGCTGACAAGGTCAGAAAGGACCTGGACATCTCCATGAAGGAGGAAGGCGAGAAGGCCGTCTTCGACCTCGGGATCCATAACATCCACCCGGAGATCATCAAGCTGATCGGGCGGCTGCGGTACCGGACGAGCTACGGGCAGAACGTATTGATGCATTCCCGTGAGGTCGCCTACTTCGCCGGCATCATGGCGGCGGAGCTGGGCGTGGACCAGAAGCTCGCGCGGCGCGCAGGCCTCCTGCATGACCTGGGCAAGGCCATAGACCACGAAGTGGAGGGGACGCATCCTTCCATCGGCGGCGATCTTGCCAAGAAGTACGGCGAATCGCCGAAGGTGATCAATTCGATCCTGACCCATCACGGGGACGGCGAGGCGGAGTCCGTCGAAGCCGTGCTCGTGGCGGCGGCCGATGCGCTCTCGGCAAGCCGGCCCGGCGTACGGCGCGAGACCCTCGAAAGCTACCTGAAGCGGCTTGAGAAGCTTGAGGAGGTAGCCAATTCCTTCAAGGGCGTAGAGAAGTCCTATGCCATCCAGGCAGGGCGCGAGATCCGGATCATCGTGAAGCCCGATGACCTTTCCGACGCCCACTCGGCGCAGGTCTGCCGGGACGTGGCCAAGAAGATCGA
>JBBIHD010000065.1:8369-10210 GCA_037447195.1 Nitrospirota bacterium
ACCTTTCCGACGCCCACTCGGCGCAGGTCTGCCGGGACGTGGCCAAGAAGATCGAGCAGGAGCTTTCCTACCCCGGCCAGATCAAGGTCACGGTGGTGCGCGAGAGCAGGTACGTGGAATACGCAAAGTAAGCGGAAAAGCGATGCAGGATGCATGATGCCGGATGCAGGACGAAGGACCGCTCCGGCATCGTTGTTATCCAGGATCGTGCATCATGTATCAGGCATCAGGAGGGTTGCGTGAAGGTTCTATTCATCGGCGACATCGTCGGCGAACCCGGGCGGAAGATGGTGAAGGCGCATATCAGCGCCCTGACCGCCCAGTATCGTCCGGACCTGGTCATTGCGAACGGCGAGAACGCGGCCGGAGGCTTCGGCATCACGTCCGACATCGCCGAGGAGCTGTTTTCGCTCGGCATACATGTGCTCACGTCCGGGAACCACGTATGGGACAAGAAAGAGATCGAACCCTACCTTGCAAAGCACGACAGGCTTATCAGGCCGGCGAACTATCCGGCGGGCAACGTGGGATTCGGCAGCGTGGTCATCTCCACGGCAGGTGCGGGCCGGGCAGCGGTGCTGAACCGGGAAGGCCGCGTCTTCATGTAGAACCTGGAAGACCCCTTTCGCGTGGGCATGCAGGAGATCGAACGGCTGAAGAAGGAAACGCAGGTCGTGATCGTCGACTTTCATGCAGAAGCGACCTCGGAAAAGATCGCCCTTGCCTGGCATCTTGACGGCATGGCCAGCGCCGTGATCGGCACTCATACCCATGTGCAGACGGCTGACGAGCGCATTCTGCCGGGCGGTACGGCCTTTCTGACCGACGCGGGCATGACGGGCCCCACCGATTCCGTGATCGGCGTGAAAAAGGAGGAGGCCATCGCGCGCTTCCTGAGCCAGAGCCCGCACAAGTTTTCGATCCCCAAAGGCCCCACGCACCTTGACGCCGTAGTTATCGAGGTCGATCCGTCGGACGGGAAGGCGAAGTCCATCGAGCGCATCAAACTGAGATCACATGCGTAATAGTACCGTAGAGCTGCATAAACAAGGAGGCAGGCATGCTTCCAAGCCTTTCAGAATGCGAGTTATTATTGCTTTTTGCTTTGCCTGAGGGATTGCACCGGACGTGACTTTTGCGCGAGTCCCCGGCTGTTCGGGCTCACGTTTTTATTGATGTCGCACTAAAAGGCTTTCCAGCATGTCTGCCCCCTTTTTGCGCACTATTGTTTCAATCCGAAATTATGCAATCGCACATCCTCACCGTCACGCAACTGACCCGCCAGATCAAGGACCTCCTTGAGGGCTCCTTCCCCGACGTCTGGGTCGAAGGGGAGATATCGAACCTCCACGTTCCCCAGTCCGGCCACACCTATTTCACCCTGAAGGACGAGCAGAGCCAGGTGCGCGCGGTCCTGTTCCGGTCATCGCTGCGCCATCTGAAGTTCACGCTGCAGCACGGCATGCAGGTGATCGGCCGCGGCAGGGTGGGCCTCTATGAGCCGCGGGGTGAATATCAGCTCATTCTCGATTACATCGAGCCGAAAGGGATCGGGGCGCTCCAGAAGGCATACGAGGAGCTGAAGGAGCGGCTCTCCCGGGAAGGCCTGTTCGCTCCGGAACGAAAGCGGCCGCTGCCGCTCCTGCCCCGGAAGATCGGCATCATCACGTCCCCCACGGGCGCCGCCATCCGGGACATGCTCCGGGTGATCCGGCGCCGTCATCCCCATATGGCCATTCTCCTTTATCCCGTAGCGGTCCAGGGCGCGGCAGCGGCCCCGGGGATCATCGAGGCGATCGAATATTTCAACAGCGAAAAGAACGTCGATGTCATGATCGTCG
>JBBIHD010000066.1:0-485 GCA_037447195.1 Nitrospirota bacterium
GGAGCTGTGAGCGTGCAGTGTAAGCGCCCGTGGACCACAGGCGCTGAGGGTATGCGCACTTGTTCTGTTGAAGTTTCAGCGTTTTATGGCACGCTAAGCGACAGCGCGATCGGCTGGCCTGAGTAATGACAAATCCCCATGCTGAATATTCTGGTCATTTCTGATGAGGCGAAGGAGCTCTACGGCCTGTTCAAGGCCGAACGGGCATCGCCGGACGGACAGGCCGCTTCTGCGTCCGCGGCGGCGCCTCCGGCCGGCCGCCGGGAATACGACATTGCCTTTGTTGACCTGGACACGGCAAAGTGGCGCGAGCGGCTTATCGAGGTGCGCCATCGCATGCCTGTTGTCGCCTTTTCCCACCCTGATGTGCGCAAAGCCGTCGAGGCGATGAAACTGGGCGCCGGCGATTATCTGGCGAAGCCATTGACCGCCGAAGCGCTGGCCGAGGCCCTGGCCCGCCATCGCCGCGAGCTGCTGACGCATAA
>JBBIHD010000066.1:495-10176 GCA_037447195.1 Nitrospirota bacterium
GATGAGATCATCGGCGCCAGCGCGCCGATGCAGGAGATCTTCGGCCTGATCAAGCGGGCCGCTGCCAGCGAGAGCAGCGTGCTGATCACGGGCGAGAGCGGAACGGGCAAGGAACTGCTTGCCCGGGCGATCCATCGCTGGAGCCCGCGCAGCGACCGCTCCTTCATGACGATCAACTGCAGCGCCATTCCTGATACGCTCCTGGAATCGGAGCTCTTCGGCTTTGAAAAAGGCTCGTTCACGGGCGCACAATATACCAAGAAGGGGCTGCTTGAGCAGGCCGACGGCGGCACGGTCTTTTTCGACGAGATCGGCGATGTCTCGCCGCTGTTCCAGACGAAGATCCTGCGCGTCCTGCAGGAAGGCGAGATCATGCGGATCGGCGGGAACCGCCCGCTGCATGTGGACGTGCGGTTCATCACCGCGACGAACAAGGACCTGCGCGCTGCTATCCAGCGCGGCGGCTTCCGCGAAGACCTCTACTACCGCCTGAATGTCATCAATATCCACATCCCTCCGCTGCGCGAACGCGCTGCAGATGTCTCCCTTCTGGCCAGCCACTTCATCACCAAGCACGCATCGAAGCGAAAGGACGTACTGATCAAAGGCATCTCTCCCGAAGCCATGGCGGTCCTTACGGCCTATCCCTTTCCCGGCAATGTGCGGGAGCTTGAGAACATCATCGAGCGGGCCATCTCCTTTTCCAACAGTGCGGAAATTCTACCTGCCGATCTGCCCGACGTTCTGAAGCGGGAGCCGTCGCGGGCCAGGTCAGGCGTGCCGCGCCTCAAGGAAGCACTGGCCGACTTTGAAAAAGAGACGATAGCCGCGGCCCTTATTGAGGCTGGCGGCAATATCTCGCGTGCTGCCGCTAGCCTCGGAATTTACCGGCAGCAGCTCCAGCGTAAGATCAAGGAATATCGGATCGCAATTTAATCCATCCACTGCAACAAATCGTTGCTTCTTTAATTCTAAATTATTCCGCATTGTTGCCGCTTCACTACTGCATGATAATGTTGCACCATGTAGTGCATTCCGCTTTTTTTATTTATGTTTTCAGGTAATTAATAGATGGCACAAGGATTGTATATTACAGTTCGACAGAACTGGAGGTGCCATGAAAAAGTTGATCGCAAAATTCGAAGATCTCATGGTTGCCATCACCTTTGCCGAGGCCGGCGAATTCGATGAAGCCAACCGGGTGGCCAATAACATCATGGAAAGCGATGCTGATGCTCTGTCCCATCCCGCATCAGGAGATAAGCAGAGACTTGCCGGGCAGGAAGCGAAATAGTGGCAAGATAGTATTCAGGATATTGCAGCTTCTGATCAGGAACAATCAAGCATATTGAAAAGAATATGCGTGATTACGGAGCCAATGTCCTGAATTTTTTTGTCTTTTTTAATTCATTATAACGACATGACGTACTAAACACATGACCATTGAGAAAAACATCGACAGGCTGAGCCGGCAGAAGCTCTATGTGCAGGTCTCAGAGATCATCGAGGAGAAGATCGCTCTCGGCGAGTGGCCTGCGGGATCGCAGATACCGACGGAAGATGAGCTCTGCTCAATTTTCAATGTGAGCAAGGCCACGATCCGCATGGCCATCTCGGACCTTGAACGCAAGGGCAGCCTCAAGAAGAAGCAGGGAAAAGGGACCTTCGTCATTTCGCGAACGCCCGATCTCGGACTGGCCATGAAAACGAGGCTGACGGAAGACATGTTCGGAGAGGGGGTGAATGTTCGGAAGGAAATACTGGTCAAGGGTGCAATGGAGCCGACGGAGGACGTCAGGGAACTCCTCGACTCCGAGGACGGCATCTATTACGTCCTGTGCAAGCGCGTTGTCGACGGCGAGCCCGCCTATCTCGAGGAATCCTATATCCCCCTCTCGCTCTTTCCCGGAATCGAAGAGCAGGATATCTGCCGGACGCCTTTTTACGATCTTATCCAGCACAGAGCGGGGAAAAAGATCTCCAAGGTCGTGCAGACGATCGAGGTCTCTGAGATCCGCGGGGACGCGGCATCGATCCTGAAAACCGACGAAGGAACGCCCGTCCTGCTGCTGCACCGCCTCCTGGTGAGCGCCGACGGCTCACCTATCGCTTACACCCGCCTGACCGGAAGCGGAAGAAAGTACAAGATCCAGACGGAACTGGAACGAATCGCTTAACTCAGCACCACTCATCGAAAGGAGGCTCCACAAAATGGGTTTTTTCAGACGCATGTATGACTATCTTCAGGCGGCGTCCGTAGCGCACGCCAAATGGGACTACGAAGTCTCCATGAACATCCTCAAGAACCGCAAAAAGCTTTTGATCCTCCTGCTGCTCCTGCTCCCGATCCTGGCCGTGTCCGTGACCGAGGCAGGCTCGGTGCTGGGCGGCAAAACGGCCTATGCGCCGGCCTTCTACTCGACCACCATCTTTCTCGTGTCCATCGCAGTCGGTCTTGCTGCAGGCCTGATCACCGGCGCCATCGGCGCGGGCGGCGGCTTCATCATCACGCCGGCGCTGATGGCGGCGGGCGTGAAGGGCATTCTGGCCGTCGGCACCGACGTGTTCCACATCTTCGCCAAGGCCATCATGGGCACCACGGTGCACAAGAAGCTCGGGAACGTGTCGGTCAAGCTGGCCGTCGCCTTCCTGGTGGGTTCCGGCGGCGGCACCTTTATCGGCGGCTATATCAACAGGCTGCTGTATGACAAGGACCCGCTCCTGTCCGAGGCCTTCATCTCCGGCGTCTATGCCATTCTTCTCGGCTTCCTCGGCTTCTACGCCCTCGCCGACTTTCTCAAGTCCCGGAAAGGCCCCTCGGGCGGCGACGCTCACGGCGGCCCGGCCGTCTCCACGCCGCTTGCGGGCAAGCTCCAGAACATGCAGATCCCGCCCATGATCCGGTTCGATGAGGATTATGTCGAAGGCGGCAGAAAGATATCGGGCGTGTTCGTCGCCATGGGCGGCGTGATCGTCGGCATGCTGGCGGCCATCATGGGCGTCGGCGGCGGCTTCGTCACCTTTCCCATGTTCGTCTACGTCTTCGGCGTGTCAACGGCCACGACGGTCGGAACGGACATCCTGCAGATCATCTTCACCGCCGGGCTGGCCTCCATTGCCCAGTACGCCATCTATGGATATGTGTTCTACACCCTGGCCATCGGCATGCTGATCGGCTCCCTCATCGGCATCCAGGTCGGCGCCCTCACCACGAAGGTCGTGAAGGGCATTCACATCCGCGGGTTCTACGCCATCTCGATCCTCGCGGGCTTCATCAACCGCGTAAGCACTCTGCCCAAGAAGTTCGTTGAACTTGAATACATCAGTCTGTCCAAGGGCCTCGTGAACGGCATAGAGCTCGTGGGCAATGTCATATTCTGGATCGTGGTGGCGTTCTTCGGATTCTGGATCTTCAGCAAGTTCTTCAGCAACGTCAAAGTATTGAGAGAGGAGGCATAACCATGATAGTCAAGAATTCCAAAGCGTTTATCAAGGGAATGCTGCTGGCCCTTTCCTTCTTCGGCATTCTGCTTGTCATATTCGCCCCCATCTTCGGGGACGGACAGAACGGCCTGGTGTTCTCCGACGCCATGTTCAACCGGCTGTCAAAGGGCTCGTCGTACTTCATTCCGAAAGTGCGGGAAGGCGTGCAGGCATTCGCCGGCAAGAGCATGTCGGTGACCATCAAGCTCGACAATCCCGGGACGGCGTCGGCCGTGCTCGCGAAAGCGGGCATGACAACGAAGACCTCTGACGCCGGCACGGAGATCAGCGGCGACCTCGGCAAGATGCTCGCCGCGGCGCTGAACGATGCGGACGCCATGTTCGCAAACGACGGCGCGAAGATCACGGCGCGCTACGCCAAACAAGACAAGGAAGTGATGGAGGCATGGTGGAGCGTGCTGAAGGCCACCGACAAGGCGTTGAAGAAGCAGCACAAGGTGGAAGAGGCCAACGCTGTTTCGGCCGTGATGAAAAAAGGCGTGGAACCCGCTTATAATTTCTACGGCATTGAAGCGCAGAAGGTGACGGAGCGGGCCGGCCTGATGACGGGTCTTCTGATATTCTATGTCATCTATACCATGTGGTGGGGTTTCGCCATCTTCTACCTCTTCGAGGCCGTCGGCCTGACCATGAAGAAGGCCAAGGTCAAGAAGGAGGTCTAACCGGACCATGAAAGTGCTGATCCCGGTAGACGGATCGAAGTATTCCCTGGAAGGAGCCAAGGTCGCCGCGCACTACGCAAAGGCTGTTGGAGCGGAGGTCCGCCTCTTGACGGTCATCCCCTATGTCTCGGATATCGACCTCGAACTTTCCGCATCGGAGCGGGACCGCCTGCTGGAAAGCATGAAGCGGCGGGGCGAGAACGTGCTGAAGAAGACCGTTCACCTGCTCAGGACCTACGGTGTGGACGGGATCACGTCCGTGCTGTCGACGGCGGCCTCTCCGGCCGGTGAGATCGTTGCATACTCCGAACGGGAGAAGATCGATCTGATCATCATCGGCAGCAAGGGAATGGGAGCTTCTGCGCGCTTTCATCTGGGCAGTGTGACGGCTAATGTTGTCCGTCACAGCACCTCCTGCGTCTATGTCGTGAAAGAGCCCTGCTGGACCGGTCACTGACACCGACATCCCGGGGGGCCGGCGGACCACTGCCGCCCGCCCCCCGGGTTTCTTTACTTTTCTTTCCTCTCCCTGTGGGCTATAATAGGCCGCCATGAAGATACGGGAAAAACTATTTCTTGCCTTCGGCCTCTACATCGTCTTCGCCGCCATACTCGGTTTTTTCGCCTACCGGGAGCTGCGAACGATCGACACCCGGCTGACGCTTGTCGAGATCGCCGACGACATAACGAACACCATTCTTGAGGTCCGTCGCCACGAGAAGAACTACCTGTTATACCGTGACCGCGCCAGCCTGGAAGAGCTCACGTCGTTCCTGAGCAGCCTCAAGGAAAGCATCGACAATATCAAGAGCGAGATCATCAACGAGATCGGCATGGAGAACTACGGCATGATGAAGGCCGCAATTGCCGACTATGAGCAGTATATCGCCGCGCTGGCCGGCAATTTCTCGCTGCAGTCGTCCCTGGCCGGCCGGATCCAGGCAGCGGGCGCCCGCGTTCAGCACACGCTCGCGCCCGCAGATCTTGCCGAGTTCCTGGCCCTCCGCCGCCACGAGAAGAACATCATGCTGTACAAGGACGCCGACGCCTACGCGGTCTTTTCCGGTACGCTGCAGCGTTCGCATCTGCTGCAGTATGCTGAGATACGCGCCTACCGGGGCCACGTCGACCGGCTCTACACCCTGTACGCCGACGAGCAGAAGACGACCGAAGCGCTGCGCGTCACTGCCCGAAAGATCCAGCAGATCGCACAGAACGTTTCCCAGGAAGAGCGGAAGGCCATCGAGGCGACGATCACCTGGGCCACGCGGCTGTTGATCATTGCCCTGCTGCTCGTCATCATCATCGGCATTGCCGTCAATAAGAAGCTGGCCACGAGCATCGCCGTGCCGATACGGAACCTCGAGCGGATCACCAAGAAGATCACCCGGGGCGACTTTTCCGAAAGCATCGAAGTGCGGGGCGAGGACGAGATAGCCTCCCTCGGCCAGTCCTTCAACCAGATGGAAGAGAAGCTCGAACATGCCATGACTGCGCTGGAGGAGATCATCACTAAACTGCAGGAAAAGCAGGCCAAGCTCGTGGAGGCTGAAAAGCTCGCTTCCGTCGGCCGCCTGGCGGCCGGGATAGCCCACGAGATCAATAATCCGCTCACGGCCGTCCTGACCTTCTCGAACCTCATGCTCGAGCAGTGCCCGAAGGACGATCCGCGCTGCGACAAGCTGGCCCTGATCGCCCGGGAGACGACGCGGGCCAGGAACATCGTCCGGCAGCTGCTGAATTTCGGCCGGGAGATCATCATCAAGCCTGAGCGGTTGAATGTCAACAACCCGGTGACCGAGATCATCGAATCCCTTGAGGCCCAGGGCGCATTCAAGGACCTGACGCTCACCATGGACCTGTCCGGAGATCTGCCTGACGTGTCGGCTGATCCGGCCCAGATCGGCCAGGTGGTGCTGAACCTTCTGCTGAATGCGATCCATGCGATCGAACCGCCGGGGACGGTCCACGTCGCGACACGGAACGCCGGCAAGACCGTGGACATCGACATCACGGATACGGGCAGCGGCATTCCCCCCGAGCATCTGAACAAGATCTTTGACCCCTTTTATACAACCAAGGACGCCCTGAAGGGAACCGGGCTCGGCCTCGCCGTGAGCTACGGCATCATCAAGAAGCACGGCGGCGACATCAAGGTCGCCAGCGAGCTCGGCAAGGGCACAACATTTACCGTGAGGCTGCCACTCCATGGATAAATTCAAAGCACTGGTCGTTGATGACGAAGCGAGCATCTGCGAGGCCGTCAAGGCGATCCTGGAAACAGAGAACATTGACGTCATGACCACGACGAGCAGCGAGAAGGCCGTCGGCATCCTCGAGAACCACAGCTTCGACCTGATCATGTCGGACCTGAAGATGCCGAAAATGGACGGACTGGAACTCTACGCCCGCGTGAAGGACCTTGCGCCGGACAGCATTTTCATGATCATCACCGCCTTCGGAACGATCCCGTCGGCCGTAGAAGCCATCAAGCAGGGCATTTACGACTACATCCCCAAGCCCTTTACGCCTGATGAAGTGCGGATCCCTGTGCGGCGCGCGCTTGAGCGCAAGGGGCTCGAGCGGGAGAACATCGCCCTCAGGACGCAGATCGAGGCGCGCTACTCCTTCCGCAGCATCATCGGCAACAGCCCGGAAATGCATGAGGTCTTCCGCATCATGCGCCACGCCGCGTCCAGCGAGAGCACCGTGCTGATCACCGGCGAGAGCGGCACGGGCAAGGAGCTGGTCGCACGGGCGGTGCACAGCAACAGCATTCGGGCCAAGCGGAAGTTCGTGACCGTCAATTGCGGTGCTATTCCGGAGAACCTCATCGAATCGGAGCTGTTCGGCCATGTCAAGGGCTCCTTCACCGGCGCCGTTGCCTACAAGAAAGGGCTGGTCGAGGAGGCGGACCGCGGCACGCTGTTCCTTGACGAGGTGGGAGAGCTTTCTGCGCCCCTGCAGGTGAAACTGCTGCGCGTGCTCCAGGACGGCGGGTTTTTGCGCGTAGGCGACACGCAGACCCGCGTTGTCGACGTGCGCGTCGTTGCCGCCACCAACCGGGACCTGAAAAAGGCCATCACCGACAAATCGTTCCGGGAAGACCTGTTCTACCGGCTGAATGTGATCCCCATTGAACTGCCGCCGCTGCGGGCGCGCAGGGACGACATTCCGCTTCTCGTTGCCCACTTGATCGAGAAGCACCGGGGAAAGGCCGCGGAGAAGAACATAACAGGCATTGCAAAGGATGCCGTGCAGGCGCTTCTGAACTATCATTTCCCCGGCAATGTGCGGGAGCTCGAGAACTCTCTTGAATATGCCATTGCCTTTACAGCAGGGCCCGAGATCAGCAGGGACGATCTGCCGCCCTATATCCTCGAGGAAAGAAAGCCCGGCGGCGATGCCCAGAAGGTCCCGCTCATGCCGCTCAAGGATGCGAAAGCGCAGTTCGAGCGCAACCTCATCATCGCGGCACTCGTCGAGGCAGGCGGCAATATCTCTGAGGCCTCCCGCCTTCTCAAGATCCATCGCCAGAACCTGCAGCAGAAGATCCGCCTCCTTGATATCAATATGGACTCCATTACTGCCCTGTAATCTCTGATAAAATCGTAAAAACTCAGATCTAACCACAGAGCCAGGTCTGGCACAGAGAAAACCTTCTCATTCTCAATAGTTTTTCGACCTGTCTCTGTGTCGACCTGGTGGATTTTGACTTTTTACGAGGTCATCATCTTTGTCACGCCGCAATCTTCGCCCTCTTATCGTGTTGCTATCCCTATCAGTGCAGTAATTCCTTGCATAGGCAGCTGCAGTAATTATACTGCAGTTGCTGTCCATCCAATTTTTATCTAATTGAAATTATGCTGTTTTTTATTCTGGCACGGGCTATGCATTATAAAAGACAAATGCAGCACAGCACTTATCATTCAATTCAAAGGAGGAAGTAAAAAATGAAGATTCTCGTGGCGTATGATGGAACGGTTCAGGCAAAGAAAGCGCTCACCTACGGCATCAGCAAGGCGAAGGAGAAGAATGGGGAGCTGATCGTGCAGCATGTGTTCAATGCCTGGGCGTTCAAGGATTATGATGCTTCGCTTACCGCCGAGTCAGCGGCTCGCAGTGAGTGCGGCCGGTTCCTGTCCGAAGCGGAGACGATGATCAAGGGCAAGGGTCTGAAGGCAAGCATCGTTACGATGGACGGTGATCCTGAGAAAGAGATCGTGGCCTTTGCGAAGGAAGAGGGCGTGGACATTCTGCTCTGCCCGCCCAAGTATCGCTCGATCATCGCACGGTACCAGAAGGCTCTGGAGAAGGAAGGGCGCGCTGTGAACAGGACAGACCTGGCTGATGCTGCGCAGCTCACGCTTGCGGCCGCGGCGGCAGGCAGGAGGAACTAGTATTCTGTAAAACTAATTTTTGAAGGTAACTTCTGAGTACCTAAAACCTTATACTCACACGAAGGCACGAAGCACACGAAGGATAAATAGAAGCTCACATGGTATAACCCCGGGAATCAAAGCCTTTCTTTGCGCCTCTGTGGCTTCGTGTGAAAAAGCTGATTTGGGTTTTAGCTGTAATCACTATTAGCAACTAAGTTTACGATGCACTAGCAGCAGACAGGGAAGCAAAACAGGAACGCCCCGGCGGCTGACCGGGGCGTGCTGATCTTTCGAAGGAGATGCAATGGAACTGGAACATCTGATAACTGCTACTCAGGCCAACGTCATGGCGCTCCAGATGCTTATGCTGAGCGCCCTGCTCGTTCCCGCTGCTGTGGGGAGGATGGACCTCTACCGGTCTTTTGCGGCTTCTGCGGCATCGTACATCCTGAGCTTTACGCCCGTCACCATGCTGCTCTACATACTGTACAAGATATCTCACCTGAGCTGAACAGGGAACGCATCCGCTCACTCGTCGAACTTGGACATATCGATCTCGCAGAAGTCTCCGGTTTGCTCCGGCGGGGACGGCCTGCGGCCGGCCGCTCGGACATCGGATCCAAAGAGACGGTCCCTGATGCTGGCCGCAACTCGGCTGAAGCCGGCCGAGGCGCCGGGGACAAGGAGAAGCGTTGTCACTATGATCTGGACCAGCAGGATGTTCCGGATGCCGACCATCATTTCGAAGCTATACATGGAGCCCTCCTAAGCGCATTCGCGGGCAGTCTGAACAGTGATCGGTTCATTGTTCTCCCTGTCCACGGCCAGTTGATCGTAAAGGCCTTCCTCGGCAAAGGCCGCTGCCACCCAGTAGCTCTCGAGCTTCTCAAAAAATCGTTTCATGGCATCCTCCGTGATATTCGGGATCTGGACTTCCCCTGAGGAGCTTTCCTGCCCCTCAGCTCTGCTTTAGTAATAGCAATGCTTGTGCCACGGATTAACTGGCTGAATTTCTTAGAGTAAATATTTTTAATATTTTTTAGGTGCAATTATATAATGCGGCAATGATCGTCACGTGAGCGTAATAACCTGTTGCCAAAGGGTCTTTTCGGTTCTCTTGGCTGCATCATTTT
>JBBIHD010000067.1:0-4360 GCA_037447195.1 Nitrospirota bacterium
GAGTTCGTGCGCCGCACGCTGCGCAAGCTCAAGGTGCCGATTGCCGCCGATCGCCGGAGACACGATCTCAGATGCAGAAGGCCATGCCTGCTGAACGCTCCGTCTCTGCATGACCGTCATCATCTTTGTGCAACAGAGTAACACCGCGCGAACCGGCGAGTCAATTTCAATTTATAATTTGAGACTATCTGAAATTATAAATTAATGTCCTCCGTGGCCCATCTGATGCCCTTCGTTTCTTTCCAATGCAACTGTCAAAGCAACGTCGCCGGCTTTTTGGAAGACAAGGTGCATCGTGATGTTGCCCCCGGGCTTCATGTCCTTCGGCAGGCCGAAGATCATGACATGCAGACTGCCAGGCTTCAGTTCAACTGCGCCGCGGGACGGCACGGTGATACGCTCTACCTTCACCATCTTCCCCTCTTTCATGTCGTGCAGTTCCGTGACTGTTCCCTGCATATCCGTTCTGGCCGACAGGAGCACGTCCTCTCCTCCTGCATTCACGATGTTCATGAACACCGACGCAACGCCGACCATGGACGGTGATACCTGCGCCGATGCTTTCTCGATCCGGATATCAGGCGCTTTATTCGTGCATCCCATGGCCAGCACCATTGGCGCCGCAATCAGAACGATCAGGAGCGCAAACCACTTTTTCAATGCCATTCTTGTTCTGTACATAATGATGACCTCCCCTTTCATGGAATGGTTGGCTGGTAAAACGAGTTCGTCAGGCACGCCCTTGCAATGCGAAAATATATGCGGTATACTCTTCCTCGACTGCAGGGAAATTTTTTTAGGATCTTCCGGGTTTGGAGTGGGTGGCCTTATCGTCCTCTGCAGCTCAGTTGATTGGGATAGCATCGGCTCTTTCATAGCCTCTCTGCCTTCCCATACGAAAATTTAGGCGCGCGACCGAGTCCGAGGGTTAAACATTTCGGACTGTTTGAGTCCGCAGGACGAGTTTCCGAAATGTACCGAGGACGACCGAGCAAGCCGTAAAAAATTTTCGTCGGGCGCCCTTCTTTCGGTCACCTTTCTTGGGCGCGCAAGAAAGGTGACAAAAAAAGCCTGAATTATATGGCAGAAATCAACACAGAGACAATTTAACGACCCACATAAAAGCCAGAAGACCCTTTATTAATTATCATTTGCGACCGAAGGCTGCGCCATGGATATAGGACTCGACATCCCGACAGTATTGACCGGCCTTGCCGTTTTCGCCGCGCGCGTCGTTGACGTTGCCATGGGCACCATACGGATGATCAGCATCGTGCACGGCCGGATGAAAACGGCCTTTGTGCTCGGCTTTCTCGAGGTGAGCCTCTGGCTGGCCATCATTACGACCGTGCTGGCCGACATCATGCAGCGGCCTGTGCTCGGCATCTTCTACGCCCTCGGCTTCTCCACGGGAAGCGTCGTGGGCATTCTGCTCGAGAAGAAGCTTGCCTTCGGCCATATCGTGCTGCGCGTCATCTGCCCCCGCGACGGCGAGATCACGGCCGAAGCGGTCCGCGACGTGGGATTCGCCGTCACCACCTTCGCGGGCCAGGGGAAATCTGGCCCTGTGACGCAGCTGTACATCGTGTGCCAGCGCAGCGACCTGAAGCCCATCATCAGCCTGGTCAAATCGATCGTCCCCGACGCCTTCTATATCACGGAACAGGCAGGAAGCGTCAGCAAGGTCTACCGCCCCACCATGCAGCAGGCCACGGGCTGGCGGGCCGTATTGAAAAAGAAATAATCCTTAAAACGGCAGTTGGAACACGGATGAACACGGTAAAGACGGAAAAAACAAGGGCATCTTATCATTCTGATGATTCGCCAGTTCGGTGACTCGCCCGTTTAGTTCAAGCTTCTGAAAATTCGCGTTCATTCGCGGCTAAATGCTTTTTTCAGGATAATTCCTCCTGCGGAAACGGGTCCGCGCGTGTTTTCGCCATTACACGCCTATGCTCCCGGCAGATACGATGACCGTCCCAGCACTGACTTCCAAGCCCGGCAGGATCAGGCGCCCCGCGAAACCTCCAGCCTGCACATGGAAAGCAGGAACTCCCTGGTCCTGAGCTTTCTGCCGAGAATATGGAGCGTGTGGTCGAAAAATGCGCGGTCGAGCTCGCGCATGATGTCCTGCGAGGGCTTCAGCCTGCAGACCTTGTCCATGTCCATGCGCAGGGCCTGGTAATAGAACCCGATCGCACCGGCCGAAATGCGCACCTGGTCGTCGCCTGACGAGACCATGCAGGCCGGGCAGAGCGCGCCGCCCTTCAGGCCCGAGAAGATCATGACCTTGGTGGCGCTGCAGCCGCAGGACAGGCAATGGTCCAGCTTGGGCTGGTATCCCAGCAGGGACAGGAGCTTGATCTCGAAGATCCGGAGCAGATATGCCGGATCATCGCTTCCGTGGAGCATTGCCAGCATCCCGGCCAACAGGGAAAAAACAGGCTCGTTGCGCTCGGAATCAGGGGCCAGTTCGCGCACCAGTTCGAGCATCACGGACCCTGCTGCCATGCGGAGCAGGTCAGCGCTGATGCCCGGATGCTGATGGAGGATCTCCGACGATTCGATGCGGAGCAGCTCCTGGTGCTCGCGCTCATGGAGCTGCAGCCGGCAGTGCGTAAAGGCCTCGAGCCCGGCGCCGAAGCGGCGGAAGGACCTGCGGGCGTTCTTGGCCACCCCCCGGAGCTTGCCCCGCTCCCGGGAGAAGAAGGTAACGAGCTTGTCTGCCTCTCCCAGGTTCATGCTGCTGATGATTATGGCTTCTACGCGGGATTTCATGATCCTGGAAAAACATTCAGCCGCGAATGAACGCGAATTGACGCGTCAAGAAGCATAGAGCATAGAGCAAAGCGCATAGCGTCTATACCCTCTGCTCCATGCGCCATGCTCTATGCGGGTCCGCATTATATCCGTGTTCATCCGTGGTTCAAGTGCCGTTTTTAGGATGAACAGGGGTCGTCCTGAAATTATTCCGTTATCCGGGAATCTGAAGAGCGGCTGCGCCGGTGATGCCAGACATATACTGCCGCGATGACCGCGCTCAGGGCCACAGCCCCGATCACCGCCTGCCGCGCGTACTGCATCACCAGCGCCTCATTGGAGCCGACCAGATAGCCGATCCAGGCCAGCACGGTGACCCATATCCCCGCCCCTGCCGTCGTATAGAGGACGAACTTCCCGTGATTCATGCCTGCCAGGCCCGCAGGCAGCGAAATGATCTGGCGCACGCCGGGCAGCAGCCGTCCGATAAAGGTGGATATCTCGCCGTGCTTCCGGAAGAAGTCCTCGGCCTTCGCGAACTTGTGCTCCGTCAGGAACACATATTTGCCGTATTTCAGCAGCAGCGGCCTGCCCAGATAATGGGCGGCAAAATAGTTGACATAGGCCCCGGCAAGGCTCCCGGCAGTGCCGCAGAGGATGACCAGGGCCATGTTCATCTCGCCCTTGAAGGCGAGGTAGCCGGCCGGCGTCATGATGATCTCGCTCGGGAAGGGAAAGGCCGAGCTCTCGATCGTCATCAGGATGAAAATGCCCGGATACCCCAGCGCACCGATGGTCGTCACCAGCCATGTGATCAATTCCCGCATGCTTATTCCTGCTCCTGTCCGATCCCCAGGCTGCGGAGGAGATTGTCGTCCTCCCGCCACCCCTTCTTCACCTTCACCCAGAGCTGCAGGAAGAGCTTGACGCCCAGCAGCCGCTCCGCTTCCTGGCGCGCCAGCGTGCCGATCTTCTTGAGCATCTCGCCGCCCTTGCCGATGATGATCCCCTTCTGGGAATCGCGCTCCACATAGACCACGGCTTCCACGCGGGTGATATCGGGCTCTTCCTTCATCTGCTCGATCACGACGGCCGTTGAGTAGGGGATCTCTTCCTTGGTAAGGCTGAATATCTTCTCCCGGATCAGCTCGGCCATGATGAAGCGCTCGGGCTGGTCCGTGAGCTGGTCGGTGGGAAAGTACTGCGGCCCTTCGGGAAGCCGCTTCAGGATGGCATCGGTCAGGGCGCCGAGTTCGCCCGTGATCGCCGAGACCGGGATGATCTCGGCAAAGGCATGGAGCGCGCTGTACTCCTGGATCAGGGGCAGGAGCGCATCCTTCCGCACCAGGTCCATCTTGTTGATCAGCAGGAAGACCGGCGTTTTCACCTGCGCCAGCGTTTCGATGATGAACCTGTCCCCTGCGCCCGGCGGCGAGGTGGCCTCGACCAGGAAGAGGACCACGTCCACCTCGTTATAGGTCCCCAACGCGGTCTTGACCATGTATTCGTTCATGCGGTGGATCGGTTTGTGGATGCCCGGCGTGTCGATAAAGACCATCTGGCAGCCCGGCAGGTTCACCATGCCCTGGATGCGGTTCCG
>JBBIHD010000067.1:4370-10167 GCA_037447195.1 Nitrospirota bacterium
TGGTCTGGGGCTTGTCGGAGATGATCGCGATCTTCTGGCCCAGCAGAGAGTTCAGGAGCGTGGACTTGCCCACATTCGGCCTGCCCACGATGGAGATAAAGCCCGATCGGAATTGCCCTTCGTCCTTCATGGCCCGTAGCATACCTGAATTCCCCTTCACGTGCAACAGGAAGTATTGATTGCTTGACAATCCGGCGCTTTTGCCGGTATTATCAGCACCTATGACAGCACCGGCCCAGGACGCGATCATCGCGAAGATCAGCGAGCTCAAGAAGAAGCGGAACGCCATCATCCTCGCCCACAACTACCAGCGGGCAGAAGTGCAGGAGATCGCCGACATCACCGGCGATTCTCTCGAGCTCTCCCGGGCCGCCGCGAAGACCGGCCATGATGTGATCGTCTTCTGCGGCGTGCATTTCATGGCCGAAAGCGCGGCCATCCTCTCGCCCCGCAAGACCGTGCTGCTTCCCGAGATATCGGCCGGCTGCCCCATGGCCGACATGGTGACCGTCGAGGGGCCGCGCAGGACCAGGCGGGAGTTCTATACCGACGTCCTGGGCTTCACCTTCGAGTTCGCCGACGAGTTCACGCTGCGCGACATCAAAAAACAGCACCCCGGCGTGCCCGTCGTTGCCTATGTGAACACCTCGGCGGCCGTCAAGGCCGAAAGCGACATCTGCTGCACGTCGTCCAACGTGGTGAAAGTGATCGAATCGCTCCAGGCCGACACGGTCATCTGCATTCCCGACCGTAACCTGTCGGCCTACGCGGCAAAGCGAACGAAAAAGAAGATCATTTCCTGGGACGGCTTCTGCAACGTGCACATGCGCCTTGATGCGAGTGACGTGCAGAAGGCAAAAGCTGCCCACCCCGACGCGGCCCTCGTGGTGCATCCCGAATGCCCGCCCGAGGTCCAGGAGATGGCCGACCACATCACGAGCACCTCGGGCATGCTGCGGTACTGCAGTGAGTCGCCGCACCGGGAGTTCATCATCGGGACCGAGGAAGGCCTGCTGCACCGGCTCCGGAAGGACAACCCGGGCAAGACGTTCCACGTTCTGTCCACCGAGATGGTCTGCCCCAACATGAAGCGGACAAAGCTCGAAAGCGTCGCCCGGGTGCTCGAGACCATGGACAATGTGATCACCGTTTCGGACGACGTCCGGGTGCCGGCGAAAAAGGCCCTGGACAGGATGCTGGAAATTCAATAACTTAAATGGCAAATGTCAAAATCCAAAGTTCAAAGACTGAAGTGTCTCGTATGTTCTGGTTTGATTGGGACCTTGAATCTTGAATTTTGAACGTTGAATTTCATTCATGCAAACCGCCATCCTCATACTGCTCGGCGTCATCCTGCTGATCGTCCTCTGGCTCGTGCTCCAGTCCCAGCGGAAGGCCGTGGACCCTGCCGTGAGCCTGCTGCAGCAGGAGGTCCAGTCCCTGCGCGGCCAGCTCTCGGACGCCATGCTCAGAAGCCAGGAGACGGTGAACAAGCAGCTCGCGGACATTACGGGCCAGGTAAATATACGGCTGAGCGATGTGGCGCAGCAGCTCCAGCGTTCCACGGGCGACCTGAACACGCGGCTCGACAACGCGGCCCGCGTGGTGCAGGAAGTGAGCAAGGGGCTCGGCAGCCTGTCCGAGGCCACGCAGAAGGTCTTTCTCGTGGGCAAGGACATTGCGAGCCTCCAGGAGATCCTCAGGACGCCCAAGCTTCGCGGCGGCCTGGGCGAGCTCTTCCTGGGCGATCTGCTGGCCCAGATACTTCCCGCGGCCCACTTCTCGCTCCAGCACCGCTTCAAGAGCGGCGAGGCCGTGGATGCCGTTATCCGGCTCGGCAGCAGCCTCGTGCCCGTGGACGCGAAATTCCCCCTGGAGAATTTCCGGCGCGTCGTCGAAACGGAGAATGAAGACGAGCGGCGGGCTGCGAAGAAGAAGTTCATTGCCGATGTGAAGAAGCACGTGGACGCCATTGCCGGGAAATACATCCTGCCCGACGAAGGCACCTTTGATTTCGCCCTGATGTACATTCCCGCCGAGAACGTGTACTACGAGCTGATCATCAAGGACGAGGCCGTGGACACGGACAAGGGCCTGCTGAACTACTCCTTCGTCAAACGGGTGATCCCCGTATCGCCGAACAGCTTCTACGCCTACCTCCAGACGATCCTGCTGGGCCTCAAGGGCATGCACATCGAAGAGCGGACCCAGGAGATCCTGCGGGACCTGGCGCGTCTTTCAGGGGAGTTTCTGAAGTTCCGGGGAGAGTTCGACCTGGTGGGCAAACACCTCACGAACACCAAGATGCGGTACGACGAGGCCGACAAGCGGCTTGAGAAGTTCGGCGACCGCCTCCAGTCGCTCAGCGGAGGCGACAGCGCGGCGATCGACAGCGACTCCGGCAAACTTCCTCTTTGAGAAACCAGGAATTCCGCCCATTCGCTCCGGGAAGGGCGGGTATTGGGTAAAAGCTTTTCAAGCTGTTGACCTGCTACCCATGCGAACATTCCCGTCATGGGACCGAGTCCGAGGGTTAAACATTTCAGCCTGTTTGAGGGCGAAGCCCGAGTTTCTGAAATGTACCGAGGACGACCGAGCAGGACGGATAAGAATGTTCGCCGGGGCGCCCTTCTTTGGCGCCACCTTTCTTCGGGCGAGCAAGAAGGGTGGAAAAAAAATCGCCTGAGGCCTTGCTTCGATACTTATTATTCCTTCAACGGCCTGCCCTTCGCGTCCTTGTTGATCACGTCGGTCAGGATCAGAATTCCCTCGATAAATCCCCAGATGGCCCCGATGCCGCAAGTGGCGATCGTCACTGCCACCTGTGCGATGCCCATGCCCACATGGCCGAGATAGAAGCGATGCACGCCGAACCCGCCCACAAATATGCCGAGCAGCCCCGCGGCAAGCTTCGATTTCGTATCCTCTCCCGCCAGAGCTGCGCCGCAGGAAACGCAAAAGACCGCCGCGGCATTGGTACCTGCCCCGCAGTTCTGGCAGAAGCTCCGTCCTGCCCGCGGCGGTACGCCGCATTATGTGCACGCCACCGCCTGTTCCGAAAGTTCCTTGCCGCAGCTTCTGCAATGCATGGTGTCCTCCTAAAAGGGACTGTCCCCTTTGGTTTGAGGGTGACTGTCCCTGTTTACAGCCGTATCATATCCTCATGCTCTTCCCTGTGGGGGTTGATATGGATCATCACATCTCCGATACTCGGGAGGCGGTCGAAGATGAGCCGTTTCACTTCCGTGGCGATGGCATGGGAGCGCTTCACGGTCATCTCGGGGTCCATATCGAGCTTCAGGTCCACGATGATATACTGCCCCGACCTTCGGGCCTTGATCTCATGGACCCCTTCCACTCCCTCCACCCCTTCAGCAATGCGAGTGACCGAGACGACGAACTCTTCGGGCGGGCTGCCGTCCATCAGGTCGTGGGCGGAGCACCGGAAGGTCTCATACCCGATATGAAAGATGAACAGCGCCGTGATGCCCGCGGCGATGGGGTCCATGACCGTGACGCCGAAGAAGGCGCCGGTCACGCCGACGAGGGTCGCCAGGGACGTCAGGGCATCCTTGCGATGGTCCTTTGCCACGGCCTCGAGCGCCGGGCTTCCCAGGCGTCCGCCCACCTTGCCGGTGAAGCGGAAAAGGGCCTCCTTGGACAGGATCGTAATGACCGCTGCTGCAACCGCAATGACGTGCGGCCGCTCCACTGAGCCGGCCATGATGCTCTGGACCGCCCGGAACAGGATCCATGCGCCCGTGAGGAAGATGAAGATCGATACGACCACGGCGGCAATGCTCTCCGCCTTTCCATGGCCGTAGGGATGCTGATCGTCGAAGGGCTCCCTGCCGACGCGCACGGCGATCATGGTGCAGAGGATCACGAAGAAATCGGCGGCGCTCTCCAGGCCGTCGGCGAACACAGCCGCTGATCCGCCGAAATGTCCGGCCAGGAGCTTCATGATCATGAGCCCCGCATTGGCCCAGAGACCGATGCGGATCACCCGTTCCGCGCTGTCGAAGCGTTCTTTTCGTTCCATAAGGACTGGTGAATATGCCGTTTACTTCTGCCATATAACCGTCATGAAGACAGGGACAGTCCCCTTGGAATCAAAGGGGACTGTCCCTTTAATGATGCCCGCCGTCGGAATGGCCGCCCGAGATCACGTACACCGCCTCAGCGCTTCCCCGGTTCTCGACAAGCAGGGTCTGATCACCCACCAGGTGGACCGCCTGTCCCTCCTTCAGCGTTCCGTTCTGCTGACCGGTCATATACAGATCGCCGTTCAGCGCGAGGACGATCTCCTCATGCCCGGCGCCGGGCTTGAGCTCTCTTCCTGCCTCGCCGGGCCTCATGACGCCGTAAATGAGATAACAGGCATGGCTGCCCGTCTCTTTCGAACCGAGGATATATTCCCCTGTGCCCTGCAGCTGCTTCGTGATTTCGAAGACCTTCATCGTCATCTCCCCGATCCCAACGCATTGCCGGACTGCTTGCACAAGCCTATCACAGCCTTTCCCGCATTGCAAGGCCGCAGCGGTTTCTGCTTCACCTTGGCGCCCTCTTCTGCTACTATGGCCTTCACCCTGTGCAACGGAGATGACCTGTCATGGCTGGTATTGCGGAAAAAGGCGAGGAAAAGGCCTGGGCGGTCCTGGGGACGATGGACCCGGAACGCGTCTGCCGGGCTGCCGTTGCCGCCTATGATGCCGCATCAGCCAGATACACCGTGCAGTGCTGCGGCATGCCGTTCATCGTTGACCTGCGCGAACGCACGATCACGAGCAGCGCCCCGGGAAGCGGCCTTTTTCTCGGCAGGCTGGGCGAGTTCTTCCGGATATCCCTCTTGTGGTATCTGGTCAGCGCAAAGGAAGTGCCCTGCACGGGCAGGCTCGTCAGGATCGAGCAGATCAGCGGCGGAGATATCTTTGCCCGGGGCTCCCACGTACTGCCCCTTGCTGCTGTCGCGGAACTGTACGGGAAGAACAGGGCGGGATTCGTTCAGAAAGGCAGGGAACTGGGCGCAGAACCGGCCTCCCTGGGAGATGCGGCCCTGCGGCTCTTCCCCTTTCCCCGCACGCCCCTGGTGCTCGTGCTCTGGCTGGAAGACGAGGAATTCCCTGCCCGGGCGGACCTGCTGCTCGATTCGACCTGCGAACTGCACCTGGCAACGGACATTATCTGGTCTGTGGCCATGATGACCGTGCTGGCCATGATACAGGGACAGTCCCCTTTGTCTTGAGGGGTGACTGTCCCGTTCAAGAACAGGGCATCCTCACATCTCCACGCGCGTCACCACGCCGTGCAGTTTGTTGGCGGGAAGTTCGTAGAACTGGACGATGTTCGGGGTGAGTTTCTTGATGATCGAAAAGAGCTGCCACAGGATGTTGCTGGGCATGATGTCCTCAACGCCGTAGAAGATCGTCTTTTCCTGTATCCCCGCCTCGCGAAGGATCTTCTCAACGTCGATCACCTCCATATAGCCCGCCTGGATCTCGAAGGTCCTGAGGCCCACTGCCAGCGGCTCCTTGAAGAACCCGGCGACGCCGAAGGGGTCGGAGCGCTTCACGACCGAGACGATCACGTTGTCCTCGTAGATGATCGTGTTCTTGAACATGGTGTGGACGATGTAGGGCGGCATCACGTGCACGTCCTTGGCGAAAAAGAGCGCCGTGCCCTGGATCCGGTTTACGGAGCGGTAGACCTCATTGTAGCTCAGCAGGAAAATATCCAGGGGCAGCGGACGGAGCGCCCGGTACAGCGCCTTCTGGCCCTGCGTGTACAGCAGGATCAC
>JBBIHD010000068.1:0-8944 GCA_037447195.1 Nitrospirota bacterium
GCCATGGGGACCGCGCCGTATTCGATGAACACGTCGTTTCCTGCGATCACCAGCCACTGCGGAATGGGGTAATGGGAAGGATATTGCCCCGCATAAGGACCGATCCACGTAAACTCTTTGGCAGCACCGGTCGACAGTTTGATTGTCCCGCGGACAATTAAGTAATAATGCCAATTTTCCGAGCCTTGCTCTCCTCCCGCGCCCCCGAATCGAAGAGAACTGGTCGGAAAAGACCTTCTCAGTTTCTCGAACCGAATATCCGCCTGCCCGCAGTCCTTGAGCGGGACCGAGAGCATCTTGAGAATCCCGCCTGTTTCGGTCACCCCTTTGTCGGAGTAAGTGGTCGCGCACCCGAGACCGGCTATTACGAGGATACTGACCGCGCCGAGACACATGGCGGTCTTCGTGGTCAAAGCTGCGAACTTTAGATGGTCATTATGCTTCATAAATTATTCTCCGCAGGGAGCTGTTCCGTCGATGATCGGAATAGTGAGGATGCGAGGCGAGATGTTAGCGCATGACAGCTTGCTGACCGCAAGTTGTCGATTGCATCGGCTTTCTCTAACGGGGTAAAGAGCGCCGGGGTCATCAAGGCGGGCCTGACGCGGCATGGGGTGATCCTAATTCTGAGAACCTGTCCTGTCAAGCGCCTAGTACTGCATGCTTCAACGCTGCCTGTCCGAATGCGCCGCGCTCAGGCGGTGAACAGGGTCATCTGATTGCGGCTCGCCTCTTCCTTGCCCGAGAGGCGGCCGTAGCGCTCGGCGAGCGTGACGATGCGGTCCGTGAACAGCGCCTGGTCGATCATGCCTGACCGGAACTCCTCGACGATGTGATAGAACGTTTCAAGAAGCTCTTTTTCGATCCAGCCTGTGTTCGTGCTCATGCCGTACTGCTCCTTCACTATCTTGATAATCCTAAAAAAGCATTTGGCCACGGATTGACACGGATAAACACGGATATAGTGTGAACCCTCAGAGGGCATGGCGCATGGAGCAGAGGGTTATAAACGCCCCGCGCTTTGCACTATGCTCTATGCTTCTTCACGTGTTCAGCTGTGGTTACAACTGCCGTTTCCAGGATAATGTGCCCTGCCGGACCGTGCCCGGCGAAGCGATACTATACTACGCGGCCGAAGATCGGCAAGAAATTATTCGCTATGGCGAAAAAAAAGTGCAAACCCCTGAAAAACAAAGGTTCATTCGTGTAAAAGTTGAGAGAGATATCAATAAAGAAAAATTTCACCCCGAAGGCCGCGAAGAAATTCAAAACCTATAAAATTCCCTTGTTCTCGTTTACCTCCGTGAGCTTCGTGTTCGTGGTTCAAACCCGCCATTGCCTTCCTTTGCGCCCATTCGCGTACATTCGCGGCTAAGCGCCCGCCCCTGCATTACTTCGTGACCTTCGTGGTTAAAGGTATGAACGTTCGATCTGCTTCTGAGCCATTCAAAAAAACACGAAAGACCCAAAACAAATGATTTCGCGACAGCAACGCGCGCTGACCGCGGCATCATGCAGCCGGCACCAGGCTCAGAACGATCTTTCCCCGCGCACTGCCGGTCTCGCTGAAGGCAAAGGCCTCCCTCGCCTGCTCAAGGGGAAAGACCCGGTCAAGAACAACGCGGACCCTTCCTGCCTCGATCTTCTCCTTCATCCATTCCATGTCAGCTTTGTTGGGACGCACCCACATGGACCGGGCCTTCCTGCCGGGAAAGAATGACGTGATGATCTGGTAAACGATGGTGCTGTCAGGAAGCGTGTTGACATAGACGCCGCGGGGAGCGAGGACATTCCGGCACTCGCCAAAGGACCGCTTTGCCACGGCGTCGAAGATCAGGTCATAGCGTTCGCTGCCCTGGGTAAAGTCCCGCGCCGTATGGTCGACCACTTCGTCGGCTCCGAGCCCTTTCACAAAATCGCTGTTCCTGCCGCTGCAGACCGCGGTCACCTGCGCCCCGAAGATCTTCGCGATCTGGACGCCGAAATGGCCCACACCTCCTGCGGCGCCGATGATGAGCACCTTCCTGCCGGGGGCGATCTTTCCGTGGTCCCGGAGCGACTGCAGCGCGGTGAGCCCTGCGACCGGCAGGGTGCAGGCTTCCTCGAAGCCGAGAGTGCGCGGCTTGGGATAGACCTCTGACCCGGGCAAAGCGATGTATTCGGCATAGGCGCCCAGGCGCCATGCGCCGGCATAGCCGATGACGGCATCGCCTTTCTTGAATTGCCCTGCTTCGCTGCCGGTATCAGCGATCTCGCCGCTGCACTCAACGCCCAGCACCCTGGGGAAGCGGCTGCCCGTGAAAATCCGCGCCATGCCGTTCCGCACCTTCCAGTCAACAGGGTTCACGCTTGCCGCATGCACCCGGATCAGCACTTCTCCGCGCCGCAGGCGGGGCTCAGCAGCGCTCCCGATGCTTACCTGTTCGTTCCCGCCGTATCCGTGCAGCAGAACAGCCTTCATGGTCCACCTCCTCTGCTCATGAAAGGGACAGTCCCCCTGGAATCAAAGGGGACTGTCCCTCTTCTCGTCCCGGAACTCGATAGGAACAGCAATACCGAGCATAGTACGGCCGCGGGAAAAAAGCAAGCTGCAACGGTTATGGGGATTGCGGCCTGCCTGCTGATGCTTTATAATGTCGCTGTGCAGGGGAGCGGGGTTTCTCTGACACTGTTTCCACACTGCTGTCCCTTTCGCTTTTCAATTCTCCGTTGCAGGAGGTCCCTATGCCGAAAGTCGTTGTACTGCTCGCCGAAGGGTTCGAAGAGGTCGAGGCCATGGCGATCGTTGATGTGCTGCGGCGGGCGAAGATAGAGGTGGCCATGGCGGGCCTGCACGCCGGCCCTGTATCGAGCGCGCGGAAGGTGCGGGTGCTGCCCGACACGGAGATCGACTCGATCACGGCCGATGAATTCGATATGCTCGTGCTGCCCGGCGGCCAGCCCGGCTCGGACAACCTGAACGCTGATCCGCGGGTGAAGACGCTTGTTCGGAGCTTTGCAGAAAAAGGCAAGCTGACCGGCGCCATCTGCGCCGCGCCCACGGTGCTCGCAAGCGCCGGAGTGCTGGAGGGAAAACGCGCCACCTCCTACCCGACCTACCGCGACCGCATGGGACCGGCCATCTACGAAGAGAATACCGTTGTGGAGGACGGGAACATACTGACCAGCAGGGGGCCGGGCACGGCGCTCTGCTTCGGCCTGGCGCTGGTGCGAAGACTGGCGGGGAAGGAGCAGGCCGAGAAGGTCAGGGAGGCCATGCTGGTCAGGGATGCCTGCGAGTAGCGGCAGATCCGCTCACCGCACGTAAAAAGCGATGGAGATGAAGTGGCAGATGCTGCCTGCCAGCACAAAGAGGTGCCAGATGCCGTGGCTGTGGGCAAGCCTCTTGTCGAGAGCGTAAAAGACGACCCCGCCCGTATAGCAGACGCCGCCTGCCAGCAGCCAGGCGAAGCCCGCGCCCGGAAGCGCGGCGAGCAGGGGCTTGATCGCCACCACCACCATCCAGCCCATCAAAATATAGATGACCACCGGAATGACGCGCGCTCCCTTGCCGTGAAGCGCGTCGACAATGATGCCCGCCACTGCCAGCCCCCAGACAATGCCGAAGAGCGACCAGCCCCAGGCGCCGCGCAGCGTCACGAGCGTATAGGGCGTGTAGGTGCCGGCGATCAGCAGATAGATGGCGCTGTGGTCCAGCTTCTGGAAGATGTTCTTGGCCGAGCCCCTGAGGCTGTGGTAGAGCGTGGAAAAGACATAGAGCACCACGAGGGTCCCGCCGTAGATGCTGAAGCTCGTGATCTTCCACGGGTCGCCTGCCATGGCAGCCAGCGCCACCAGCGTCGCCGCGCCTGCCACGGCTATCACGGCGCCCGCCAGGTGGCTGATGCTGTTGAACCGTTCGCCCTTGTACATTGTCGATCGCTCCTGTTCGCGCCGAGCCCGCCTCGCCTTCTCATCCCATCCTGTCCGGCCCTGTGCGCACTGACCGGCATTGTATCTCCGAACCGAGGCGCTTTGCAACAGGAGATTCGCCGGCGCGGCAGTTCTTCTCCCGTTACAACTTCCCATCGTAACTGCTCAGGTACTCAGGCCAGCCATGAGCGATAGGCGCTGTGAGCGTGCAGTGTAAGCGCCCGCGGACCGAAAGCGCTGAGGGTATAAGCACTTGTTCTGTTGAAGTTTCGGCGTTTTATGGCACGCTAAGCGACAGAGCGAGCGGCTGACCTGAGTAATTACTTCCCATCTTCAATTCCGCTTTATGCCGGTCAGGTTTATCTGTATACATCCCGGGGGCATCACGGTATAATGCATGCCTGTGCAGCCGCAGCAGAGCACAGCCAGGCTGCGGCGAGCTTCGGTCCGCCGTCGTCTATCTTCTCGAAGGAAGGAGCGATACATGGGGAAACCGAACTTCAGTTTTCAAAAACGCCAGAAAGAACTCGCAAAGAAAAAGAAGCTCGAAGAGAAGAAACAGCGCAAGCTTGAGAAAAAAGCGGGGCAGCCTGCGGAAGGCCCGGGGCAGGCGGACGAAGGCGGAGAGTTCAACGGGGATGCAGTGTCCGGGGGTCCGCGGGAAAGCGGGTCCTGAGGCGGCTTCCCCCACCCCCTGCCGTTCCTTCCGTTCATTTCCGCCTGCAGGATGTCCTGCCGCCCCGTGAAAGCGTGATGAAAAAAGAACAGGCCCTGATCATCCGATTAGGGCCTGTACAGGTAGGTGCAAGCGTTGGTTTAGAGCTTTACCACATTGGCCGCCTTGGGGCCTTTGGGCGAGTCGACAACGTCGAACTGCACTGACGCGCCTTCGGCCAGCGACTTGAAACCACTTCCCTGGATGTCGCCGAAATGCACGAACACATCGCCGCCCTTTTCACGGGTAATGAAGCCGAAACCTTTGGCATCATTGAACCACTTTACGGTGCCTGTTTCCATGGTGAGCTACCTCCTTCTTGTGAATTGAAGCGACGGACGAGGACAAAAAAATGCCGCAAAGCCTGTCTGTCTTTGCGGTTCCCTGCAAGAACATCCGGAACTTCTGGCGCTGATTATCCCCGGTTCGCCGGGCAATGTCAAGGGGTTTTATATCCTTATACCCCGGCATTCCCTAAAGTATGCAGAGACATAATCTACGGGTCCGAGGCTTCTGCCCGGGCCGGCCTCGATCCGATGTCATGGCCGGGCCCCCTTCTTCCGCCATGCCGCTCCCTGGCGCGCGGCATGGATAGTTCGAACATCACCGGCTTCCCGCCCCCGGGCGCCAGCGCATCTTCATATACACGTCACCGCGTCGGAGCTCCTGAAGCATCTGGTCGAGACGCTTCTGTTTTGTTTCGTCCCGCACGGCGCCGTTGATCCACCCGGTATAATCATTCTGCTGATAGGGCGGGCGGCTCCTGTAGGCGTCAAGCAGGCCGCTTTCCAGAAGCGCGCGCCTGACGAACGCGGGCATGGGATGCTTCGGCCTTTTGAGTCCCCTTCGCGAACTAATCACGATGGCCTCCAATCTTCCGGCTGCACTTCATGATCAATTCTTTACTTCCACATACACCGGCCTCTCCCGCAGGAGGAACGGTACCGCGCCCACCGGACCCCCCAGTTCATTCAGACGCTGATCATATTCGGGCTGCGCGTCCTGGATCCCGAAAGGGGCCCGCGTATCTGGACTCTAAACGTTTTTCACTGCAAGCGCCATGTGGCTGACAGCGAAAAGAGCTACGAACCATACGGTGATGCCCAGCACCAAGCGGGCCCGAAATGTCATTCGACTCATGTCCCACCCCCGTGCGTGAAAATGGCAGGCACGCGACCCCTCATTCGATTTTCATATTCATATGCAGCAGATACGACTCGAATTTGTGCGGTGGATGTATTGTTAGCTGAAACAGACCCTGGAAGCAGGTGCTGAGAGCGGCTTCAGGATTCACATAGGCTTGAACGATCGATCCGTCAGGTTTGATCCTGAAGACCGCCTCGAAAGGTTTTACGTTGTCATTACCTACAAAGGAGGAGCAACTACGCATGATCGCAGCAACTGCCTCCCCGGCCCGCCGCATGACCAGTTCCTCATATTCTATACCTTTGGGTGTTTCACTTTGACGCTTTGCTTCCTTCACCAGCTCTCTGAACGTCTTGTCATCAACCGGTTCTGACGTTCCGGCGCTCCGGTATGTAGCTATCATCTGCTCAAAGGCCGGCAGATACTTGTCGAAATCGGATTGCTTTCGGGCATTAAAGACCAGAAAATTGATCGTGTTTTTCTCTTCAACATAGGCTACCGCCTCATGATTGCCCCATTGATCACCGGCATAGTGATAAATATATGCTTTCTTCCCGTGTGGCAGCGGCATTGACCGTTCCCTGACGATTTTGTACTTCGGGCTTCCCTTTGAGTGAAACATCTCCAGCGTTGCATCAACCTGGTCTCTTACACTTCGCGTTTTAGAGTCTTTCGAGACCTTTTGTCCATAGGCGATAACGGGACTGTTCGACCAGGTGTAGCCTGCAGGATAAAAGATCATATGAAGCCCCTGTTTAACACCGCTCTTATTGTCGAGCACCCAGCCTTTCGCGGCTGTAATAAAAAAAGCATGGTCGGATCCGAAGAGCATCCCTGTATCCTGCTCAGCGCTGCCTGCGGATGTATAATAGCCCGGAAAGACCAGAAGCATTAAGATCAGCGATATGATTCTCAGGCTCATTCGGCACCTCACAAAACGGTCAGTATTGATCATTGCTCTGCAATTGCAAAAAATATCCGCTCAGGCCGGCGTCAATCCGATGTCATGGCCGGGTTCCCCTCGTCGCCGCTGAACCGCTCGAAGATCTCCAGCCGGGACACGCCGTGCGTTGCGAATTCCTGGACATATCGCTGCCGGATGGGGCCGTCCATCTGCTGGCGCTCAGCGTATTGAGGCGCTCCATCCCGCCCGCCATCTGCGCCATGTCCCGCGTGGTCAATCGATCGATCAGCTCATCCCAGAAGAGGTGGTCTCCGAACTCGCGCAGCACGGGGTGGGCCGGCGATTCATGCTCAAAACCGGGGGTCGGGACATATCGGTTCAGGACCTTGTCATGGCCCATCAGGCGCTCAAGGCCCTGGCCTTGCGCGAGGGCATAGAGCTTCTGGACCAGCGCCCGGTGGCGCTCCGTGCGCTTGTCCTCTTCCCGCCGGTGGCCCGACATGACCACGTCGGCCATGTGCAGGATGTCGAGCAGGTCGCGGTATTCCGTTGAGGAAAGCTCGATCTTCATGGCTGACGCCTTTCTCCGCAGTGGAGTTGATGCCCCCAGATAAGAATGGGATCTTCCGGGTTTGGAGTGGGTGGTCTTATCGTCCTCTGCAGCTCAGTTGATTGGGATAGCTATCGGCTCTTTCATAGCCTCTCTGCATTCCCATACGAAAATTTAGGCCCGCGCCGCCGCCTTCAGCTTCCGTAGCACGTCCGGTTCCTGCCCATGTTCTTGGCCTCGTACAGGCCCCGGTCCGCCTTGTCGAGCAGTTCGAAGACCGATGCCGCGTCTTTCGGATAGGTGCAGACGCCCACGCTGATCGTCATCCTGAGCGGCCCCTCGGCGATGCCCCGGAAATCGGTCCCTTCGATCTTCTTCCGGACCCGCTCGGCCAGTTCCATCTCGGAGCCGTTGCTGTTCGGCATCAGGATGACGAACTCCTCGCCGCCGTAGCGCGCCACCGTGTCCATGGCCCGGGCATTCGCGTTCAGTATCTCCGCCGCGCCGCGCAGCAGGATATTCCCCTTCTCGTGGCCATAGGTGTCGTTCACCTGCTTGAAGCGGTCCAGGTCGAAGATCAGCAGGGAGAAATGGGACCCCTCCCTGTCGGCCCGCGCGCTCTCCCGCTTCAGCTCGTCGACGAAGTAGGCGTAGTTATACAGGCCCGTCAGCCGGTCCGTGATGGCCTCGCGGTGGAAATCCGCAATGAGCTGGGTGGCGCGCTTCTCCTGGCGCGAAAAGATCGTGCCGTAGAGCGTCACGGCAACGAGGGAGAAGAGCCCCAGCACGAGCCGGGCCGCGAACTCCCGGCCTTCCAGGCCTGTTTCACGGACAAGGAGATAGATATAGAAAGCAGCGACCGGCGCCTGGAGGAAGAGAGAGCGTACGTAACCGAACCGCAGGCCCGCGGTGAAGAGGCTCAGATACCAGAGAACGAGCAGCGGGCTCTCGGCGCCGCCGGCGAAGAACAGCCCCGCCCCGACCGCGAAGGTGTCGCAGAACATGAGCAGCATCGTCTGCCTGACCGAGAAGGACTGCGTCTTCCTGATATACAGGCTGGTCGAAAGATTGTACACCGCGCTGAACAGGAGGATTCCGTTGAAGATGGCGATGGGCCATCCAGCAGGCCGCAGGAAGTTGAGGTACAAGGCGAGGAAGAAGATCACGAACCAGCGGAAGTTGGCAACGCGCCCCTCGGTCTTCAGATATGTGGCTGCGCTCAGGTCCTCGCCTGCGCCGTTCCTGCCCGTGTCGCCGTTCTGCGTCATACCGCCCCCTGTCGCCCCGACAGGCCCCTTCAGCCCCCGAAGCGGCTGAGATATCTTTTTTTTCATGCTGCTCAGGGGATGCTCACAAAACCCTGTTCGCTGAAATGCGGGTCGAAGGTAAAAACCGTCCTGATCCCAAGGGAGCGCATTGCCTCGAAGCTGACACAGTCTACAAGGCTCAGCTTTCTCCGGCCGGTGGCGAGCAGGGCGCTCACCCCCGCCCGGTGTGCTGCCGCGTCGATCCACTCGACGCCGATGAGCGGCAGGACGTCCTCCTGAAAGCTTCGAAGCGCTCCGACACCCAAACGGTTCTGAATGAGGGCATAGCTTTCGAGCAGCACATAATTCGTGGTCACCAGCGTATTGTCCGGTTCCAGCAAACCGGCCCAGCGTTCTTTTGCCCGGCCATGGTTGGCGTCATCCCGGTCGAGCACGGCATAGAGCGCCGA
>JBBIHD010000068.1:8992-10142 GCA_037447195.1 Nitrospirota bacterium
AGATGCTCATCGTGCCTGGCTGATACATCCTGCCGGCCTGATGCATACTTCCCGGCGGCTTCCAGCGCCCGCTTCCGCTTTTCCTCCAGGTCCAGCGTCACGCTGGACCGCAGCATCGCATCCACGCCCTGCCGGATAAGCTCGGCGATGGATAAATGCCTCGACGATGCCAGCTTTTTCAATGCCTTAGCTTGATCATCTGTCAGCTGTATCTGTGTTCTGATCACAGTGCGCCTCCATGATTACACTAATGCACACATGATAACACATGCTGGGCAGGCCGTCAAGCAACGGCCCTGGACGCTCAGGAGCGTCCAGCCTTTCCCATGAACCTTCGCAACCCCTCTGCAAAAGCCACCGGTTCGATGCCGAAGGCGTCGCGGATGTCTTTGAGGGTGCAGACATTGTCCTCCTGCAGCATGATGAGCTGGTCCGTCGTGACCGGGGGCGTCGGCAGAATCGTCTCTAGCACCTTTGCCATGGGCTTCATGAACAGCATCGGCACATTCATCTTCGGCCGCCTGATGCCCAGGGCCTGTGCGAGAGCCTTCGTCACCTCTTCGTAGGTCAGCTGCTCGGGCCCGCCGATCTCGTAGATCTCGTTCAGATGCGCGTCTCCGGCAACGGCCTTCTCGATGCAGGAGACCACGTCGTCAATATAGATGGGCTGCACCTTCGAGGCGCCGGACCCGATGACAGGAAGGACCGGCGACAGGCGGAGCATGTCGGCGAGGCGGAGGGTGAACTTGTCGCCGGGGCCGTAGATGAGCGAGGGCCGCAGGATCGTGTAGGGGATGCCGCTCTCGCGCACCAGCTCCTCGGCCTCCCACTTGGTCCGGTGGTACTCGCTTGCCGCATTGGGCCGCGTGCCCAGGGCGCTCTGGTGGAAGAAGTGGCGCACGCCGGCCTTCTTCGCCGCAGCCGCGATAGTGCGCGTGCCTTCAACATGGATGCCCTTGAAGGTCTGGCCCGCCGCCTCCTGGATGATGCCCACCAGGTGGACCACGCGTTCAACGCCGGCTGCGGCCGCATCGAGGGATTCCCGGTCCGACACATCGCCCTTCACCACCTCAACGCCCAGCTTCTTGAGGGATGCGGCCTTCTCCGGCGCGCGCACGAGGGCGCGGACAGGAACGCTCTTTTCGCGCAG
>JBBIHD010000069.1:0-10115 GCA_037447195.1 Nitrospirota bacterium
CAGATGTCGATCACCTTGTTGTAGCGCTCGCCGTTGGTGATCAGTCCGTCCACATACTGCTGATGGATCTCCAGGACCTCCTTCTGGGCGCTGTCGATGAACTTCTGCTTCTTGCTCGGAATGTGCATGTCCGAAATACAGATGGAGATCCCGGACCGGGTGGCATAGGTGAAGCCCATCTGCTTGAGGTCGTCGATCAAAAGCACCGTGCGCCTGAGGCCGAGCCTCCGGTAGCACTCGTCGATCAGCTTGGCGAGCTCCTTCTTCGTCATCTCCTTGTTCACATAGGAGAAGGGCATGCCCTCGGGAAGGATCTCGCTGAAGAGCACGCGGCCGACCGTGGTCTCCTCCAGCTTGCCGTTCATGCGCACCCGGACGCGCGCATGGATGTGCACCATGCCATGATCATGGGCAACGCGCACCTCTTCGGGCCCGGAGAAGACCTTGCCTTCGCCGGCCACGCCGGAGCGGGACTTGGTCAGGTAGTAGCACCCGAGCACGATGTCCTGCGAGGGGACCGTGATCGGCCTGCCGTTGGCAGGCGACAGCACGTTGTTCACCGAGAGCATCAGCACGCGGGCCTCGAGCTGCGCCTCCACGGAAAGCGGGATGTGCACGGCCATCTGGTCGCCGTCGAAATCGGCGTTGAAGGCCGCGCAGACCAGGGGGTGCAGCTGGATCGCCTTGCCTTCGATCAGCAGCGGGTCAAAGGCCTGGATGCCGAGCCGGTGCAGCGTCGGCGCGCGGTTCAGCATCACGGGGTGCTCCTGGATCACCTCTTCGAGCACGTCCCACACCTCGGGCCGCTCGCGCTCGATCATCTTCTTGGCGCTCTTGATGGTCGTGGCAAAGCCTTTCTCCTCAAGCTTGTTGAAGATGAAGGGCTTGAAGAGTTCAAGCGCCATTTTCTTCGGCAGGCCGCACTGATGCAGCTTCAGCTCCGGACCGACGACGATCACGGAACGGCCGGAATAATCAACGCGCTTGCCGAGCAGGTTCTGGCGGAACCGGCCCTGCTTGCCTTTCAGCATGTCGGAAAGCGACTTCAAGGGGCGCTTGTTCGGCCCGCGCAGCACGCGGCCGCGCCTTCCGTTGTCGAAGAGCGCGTCCACGGCCTCCTGCAGCATCCGCTTTTCGTTCCTGATGATGACGGACGGCGCCTTGAGCTCCTCAAGCCGCCGGAGCCGGTTGTTGCGGTTGATCACCCGGCGGTAGAGGTCGTTGAGGTCCGACGTGGCGAACCGGCCGCCCTCCAGGGGCACCAGCGGCCGCAATTCCGGCGGGATGACGGGGATCACATCCAGGATCATCCACTCCGGCTTGTTGCCGGACTTGCGGAACGACTCTATCACCTTGAGCCGCTTGGTCAGCTTCTTCTTGGTGGCCATGGAGGTGGCGGTCTCGATCTTCTGCCGGATCTCCTCCGACTCCCGCTCCAGCTCCATTTCCTGCATCATGCCGCGGATCGTCTCGGCGCCCATGCCGGCCTTGAATGCCTGGGGGCCGTACTCCATGACCGCCTTGCGGTAGCGCTCCTCGGTCAGCAGTTCCTTGGCCTTCAGCGGCGTGTCACCGGGGTCGGTCACCACATAAGCCTCGAAATAGAGGACCTTCTCCAGATGGCGGAGCGTCATGTCGAGGATGGTGCCGATGCGGCTCGGCAGCCCCTTCAGGAACCAGATGTGCGCCACCGGCGAGGCAAGCTCGATGTGGCCCATGCGCTCGCGCCGCACCTTTGACTGGATCACCTCGACGCCGCACTTGTCGCAGACGATGCCGCGGTGCTTCATGCGCTTGTATTTTCCGCAGAGACACTCCCAGTCCTTGATGGGACCGAATATTTTGGCGCAGAAGAGCCCGTCGCGCTCCGGCTTGAAGGACCGGTAATTGATGGTCTCCGGCTTCTTCACTTCCCCGTATGACCACTCCCTGATGCGCTCCGGAGACGCCACCCTGATGCGAATGGCATCGAAATTTATGTCCTTGGGCTTCTCGAACAGGCTCAAGGCGTCAAGCCGAGCCTTACTCTCTACCCCGCGTTTCTCTTCCACAGTGGACCTCCATCCCGGTAAAGCGGCAGCGGTTTATTTCGCAGCCGCGGCGCCTGTCTTGTCAAGAGTGATGATGCGCTCCTTGCCTTCTTTCCTCTCCAACAGCTCGACGTCGAGGCAGAGGCTCTGGAGCTCCTTCACGAGCACATAGAACGACTCCGGCAATCCAGGCTCAAGCGTGCTCTCACCCTTCACGATCGCCTCATAGATCTTCGCCCGGCCCGCAACGTCGTCGGACTTCACGGTCAGGAACTCCTGGAGGCAGTAGGCGGCTCCGTAGGCCTGGAGCGCCCAGACCTCCATCTCGCCGAGCCGCTGCCCGCCGAACTGGGCCTTTCCGCCAAGGGGCTGCTGCGTCACGAGCGAATAGGGCCCGATGGAGCGCGCGTGCAGCTTGTCGTCCACAAGGTGGTGCAGCTTCAGCATGTACATGTAGCCGACGGTCACGGACTTCTCATAGGGCTCTCCGGTCCTGCCGTCATACAGCAGCGTCTGGCCCGTTACGGGGAGCTTGGCGTCCTTCAGCAGGCCGCGGATCCGGTCTTCTGTCGCGCCGTCGAACACGGGGGTCGCCACGTGCAGGCCCAGGGCCTTGGCGGCCCAGCCAAGGTGCGTTTCAAGTATCTGGCCCACGTTCATACGGGACGGCACACCGAGCGGGTTCAGCACGATCTCGACGGGGGTGCCGTCGGGAAGATAGGGCATGTCTTCCTCGGGAACGATCCGGGACACGACGCCTTTGTTCCCGTGCCGGCCCGCCATTTTGTCGCCCACCGAGAGCTTGCGCTTCATGGCGACGTAGACCTTCACGAGCTTGATCACGCCGGGAGGGAGATCGTCCCCCCGCTTCAGCCTGCCTATCTTCTCGTCGTAGATGGTCTCGAGGATGGACAACTGGTTTTCGGCGCTGTCGAGCACTTCCTGGAGCTTGGCGGGATACTCGGCGGACTCCACCTTGATCTTCGGAAGCTCCTTTTCCGGCAGCTTGTCCAGCACATCGGCTGTCAGTTTCTTGCCCTTGGCGATCTCGGTCCTGCCCGTCTTGGCGTTCACCACCTTGTCGGCCGTGGTCTTGCCGAGCAGGATCCGGCGGATCCGCTTGAACTTGTCCTCCTGGACCGCTTTTTTCTCTTCCGTATATTCCTTCTGCAGCCGGGCGATCTCCTCGCCCTCCTGCGTCTTGAGCCGCTCGTTCTTGTCCTCGCCCCTGCGCGAAAAGACCTTCACGTCAATGACGGTGCCCTCGATGCCCGGCGGCGCGTAGAGCGAAGCATCGCGCACGTCGCCGGCCTTCTCGCCGAAGATGGCGCGAAGCAGTTTTTCCTCTGGCGTGAGCTGCGTCTCGCCCTTGGGCGTCACCTTGCCCACAAGGATGTCGCCGGGCAGCACCTCGGCGCCGATGCGGATGATCCCGTTCTCGTCGAGATTGCGCAGCGTATCCTCGCCGAGGTTCGGGATGTCCCGCGTGATGTCTTCCTTGCCGAGCTTGGTGTCGCGGGCCTCGATCTCGAACTCCTCGATATGGATCGAGGTATACCGGTCCTCCTTCACCAGCTTCTCGCTGATGATGATGGCGTCCTCGAAGTTGTATCCGCTCCAGGGCATGAAGGCCACAAGCACGTTCTGCCCCAGGGCCAGCTCTCCGGCGTCCGTTGCGGGCCCGTCGGCGATGACCTGCCCTTTCTTGACCTTGTCGCCGATGCGATAGATCGGCTTCTGGTTCAGGCAGGTGTTCTGGTTCGACCGGTGGAATTTGGTCAGCTGGTAGGTGTCCGCGACGGTGCGGCCCCGGGCATCTTCGCCCTTCACCACGATCCGCGTAGAGTCCACAGCCTCGACCAGGCCGTCGCGCTTGGCCAGGACGATGGCGCCCGAATCGCGCGCCGCCACACGCTCCATGCCCGTCCCGACCACCGGCGCCTCAGGGCGCAGGAGCGGCACGGCCTGGCGCTGCATGTTCGATCCCATGAGCGCGCGGTTCGCGTCGTCGTTCTCCAGGAAGGGGATGAGCGCCGCAGACACGGACACGATCTGCTTGGGTGACACGTCCATATACTGCACTTCTTCCGGCGTCACCATCTTGAACTCGCCGCCGCCGCGGGCGGAGACGGTGCTGGTCGAGATCTTGCCGCGGCCGTCCACCGGCGTGTTCGCCTGGGCGATGACGAAATTCTCCCCCTCAACGGCCGAAAGATACTCGATCTCGTCGGTCACCTTGCTGTCCTTCACCTTGCGGTACGGCGCTTCGATGAAGCCGTAGTCGTTCACGCGGGCATAGGTCGCCAGGGAGACGATGAGGCCGATGTTCGGACCTTCCGGCGTCTCAATGGGGCAGATCCTGCCGTAGTGGGTCGGATGCACGTCGCGCACCTCGAAGCCGGCGCGCTCGCGGGTGAGGCCGCCGGGTCCCAGGGCGGAAAGCCGCCGCTTGTGCGTGAGCCCGGCCAGCGGGTTCGTCTGGTCCATGAACTGCGACAGCTGGCTGGAGCCGAAGAATTCCTTGATCGCCGCGATGGCCGGCTTGGGATTGATGACGTCATGCGGCATGAGCGCGTCGACATCCTGCAGGCTCATGCGCTCCTTGATGGCCCGCTCCATCCTCGCCAGCCCCACGCGGATCTGGTTCTCGAGCAGCTCTCCCACGGACCGGACGCGGCGGTTGCCGAGATGGTCGATATCGTCCACCTCGCCCCGGCCGGTGCGCAGGTTGACCAGATAGCGGATCACCTCCACCACGTCCTGAGGCGTGAGGGTCGTTTTCTCGAGAGGAACATCAAGGTTCAGCTTCTTGTTCAGTTTCAGCCGGCCCACGGGCGAGAGATCATACCGCTTCGCGTTGAAGAAGAGGCCCTGGAACAGTGTCCGGGACATTTCGAGCGTCGGCGGCTCGCCGGGCCGCATCTTGCGGTAGATCTCGAGCAGCGCTTCGTCGGACGACTGCACCTTGTCGGACATGAGCGTATCGCGCATTGCCGAAATGACGTGGATGCCGTCCATATAGATGACTTCCATCTTCTCGACCTTGGCGCCGGGAAGCTTCTCGATGACGGCCTCGGTGATCTTTTCGTTCGCCGGCACGAGCACCTCGCCCGTTTCAGCGTCGATCACGTCGCGAAGCACGACGCGGTCGATGAGGTCCTCGGCGGCAATGGGTATCTCCGTGATGCCGGCGGACTCCATTTTCTTGATCACCATGCGGGTGATCTTCGCGCCTTCCTTCACTATCGCTTCGCGCGACCCCTTTTCCGTGATCGTGACCGGCGCTTTCATGCCGGTCAGGACGTCGGCATTCACGCCGCGCATGAATCCGTCCTTGGTGACCCGGATGTTCTCGATGGGATAGTACAGCCGCAGCAGGTCCTCGTTCGAATATCCGAAGGCCTTCAAGAGGATGGTGGCGGGGATCTTCCTGCGCCGGTCGATCCTGACGTAGACGATGTCCTTCACATCGAACTCGAAATCGAGCCAGGACCCGCGGTACGGTATGATCCGGGCGGAATAAATGACCTTGCCGCTGGCGTGGGTCCGGCCCTTGTCGTGGGTGAAAAACGCGCCCGGAGACCGGTGGAGCTGGCTCACGACGACGCGCTCCGTGCCGTTCACGATAAAGGTGCCTGTATCGGTCATGAGCGGCAGATCGCCGACATAGACCTCCTGGTCCCTGATGTCCTTGACCCGCTTTGTCTCGGCCTGTTCGTCCTTTTCGAAGAAGACCAGGCGCGTCTTGATCTTGAGCGGAGCAGCATAGGTGGCGCCGCGCTGCAGGCATTCCCAGACCGAATATTTCGGATCGCCGAGCGAAAAGCCGAGATACTCCACCATCGCCGTCTCGTTGAAATCGTGGATGGGAAAGACGCTCTTGAAGGCGGCCTGGAGACCCTGCTCTTTCCGCTTGTCCGAAGCGATGTCTTTCTGAAGGAAATTGTCGTAGGACCGTTTCTGTATCTCGATCAGGTCGGGGATCTCAAGGATGGCCGGGATGTTCGAGAAATCTTTTCTCACGCGTGCCTGCTCTTTTCTCTGCTTCGACATGTACGATCACCTCGCGCATTCAGAATGCAAAATAAAAAATACACCCCATCCGCCGGGGCGTGGTGCGCACTTTTTACTTCGCACGATGCAATTTTCCGCCATTCGCCCGCTGCCGGAACAGCAGGATAACGGCCGCGCCAAAAACGCAAAAAAGTCCTCTGCCCTCCGGCGCACCCGGAGGGCAAGGACTTAAGCTACTGTGCGATTCATTCGTTACTTGATCTCGACAGTTCCACCTGATTCGACGAGCTTCGCCTTCATGCTCTCTGCTTCTTCTTTGGTGACGCCGGTCTTGACGGGCTTGGGCGCGCCCTCGACCAGGTCCTTCGCCTCTTTCAGGCCCAGGCCGGTCAGTTCACGCACCACCTTGATCACCTGGATCTTCTTGTCGCCTGCCGTGGTCAGAATAACGTCAAAGGCCGTCTTTTCTTCGGCAGCGGCGCCGCCGCCCGCACCGACCGCGGCCACAGCCACGGGAGCCGCGGCCGACACGCCCCACTTCTCCTCAAGCATCTTGCTCAACTCAGCGGCCTCGATCACGGTCAAGCCGCTCAGCTCGTCAACTATCTTTGCCAGATCTGCCATGTGATTCATTCCTCCTCAGAAATGTTCGATTGTCGTCGTTTATGTATCCCGGGGCTGCAGCTTCGCACCCCCTGACCCGATGCCATTTTCGTCATCACGATGCCTGTCCGTGACGGCGAGCGGCCGGGTGCCTTCCTAACCCTTGTCCGCCCTGGCCTTGAGCACCCGGGCGACCTGGCCGCCCGGCGCGGCAAGCACGCCGACGAGCCGTGATGCGGGAGCCTGCAGCAGCCCCACGATCTTCGCCCGGAGGCTGTCGAGGGGAGGCAGGGTCGCCAGCGCCTTGATCTCGGACTGTTTCAGCAGCTTGCCGTCAAGGACGCCGACCTTCAGGTCGAGCTTTTCCTGGACCTTAAAAAAATCAAACAGGATCCTGGCAGGAGCAATAGGATCGTCATAGCCCAGGGCGATGCCCACGGGCCCCACGAAATGCCCCTTCAGCGCTTCCAGCGACGTGCCTTCCGCGGCCTTCCGCGCCAGCGTGTTCTTCACCACGCGGAACTCCACCTTCTCCCTGCGGAGCTTGGTACGAAGCTCGGTGATCTGCTCGACATTGATCCCCGAATAGCCGGCGATGACCGCCGTCTTGGCCCGGGAAAACTTGTCGTGCAGTTCGTCGATCTGCACCTTCTTCTCTTCTTTCTTCACACTGCCCTCCTTTCTTCCGTGAATTCCCGATGACGCTGCCCGGGAATCCTGAAAGAAAGAGCGGCGCTGCCGCTTTGCTTCTTCGGTGATTCACCCGGGTCTCGGCAGGCCCCGCGAAGGGATTAAACAGACGATGCGGGCCCTGCTGCGCCCTGCTCTTCTGTGCCTGCTGTCTCGGACCACTCCCCGTTGACGGGGGCCGACCTTTGCATACTTGTATACTGCGGAAGGCAGGAAGAGAGGATCGTACGAATGTCCTCAACCGCTCTCACCATCCTGCCTTCTGAACCTGCTTCAGCTTCGCTCTAAACTACCCTGCCAATGCGTCGAACTGGGCCGCCTCCAGCTTAAGGCCCGGACCCATGGTGGTTGAAAGCGAGACCGACTGAAGGTATTTTCCCTTGCTTGACGACGGCTTGGCCTTCAGGATCGACTCCATGACGGCGCGCGCATTGTCAACAAGCTTGCTCTCGTCAAAGGACGCCTTGCCCACAGGCACATGGACGATACCGGCCTTCTCAACGCGGTATTCCACTTTTCCCGCGCGGATGTCCTTGATGGCCTTTGCGATGTCAAAGGTGACCGTTCCGGTCTTGGGGTTGGGCATCATGCCGCGGGGGCCGAGCACTTTTCCGAGCTTGCCCACGAGCGCCATGATGTCGGGCGTCGCCACAACGGTATCGAATTCCATCCAGCCCTTCTGGATCTTGTCGGCAAGGTCCTCGGCGCCCACATGATCGGCGCCGGCGTCCCGCGCTTCCTTGTCCTTTTCTCCCTTTGCGAAGACCAGGACCCGGACGGTCTTGCCCGTGCCATGGGGGAGCACGACGGTCCCCCGCACCATCTGGTCGGCCTGCTTGGGGTCGACGCCGAGCTTGATGGCCAGATCAACGGATTCGTCGAACTTCGTTTTCGCCGCCTTCTTTGCAAGGCCGATGGCCTCAGCGAGGGCGTATTCCTTCTTCCGGTCTACCAGAGCTGCCGCTGCCTTGTATCTCTTGCCTGCCATGATTCCTCCTCGCGGTCCGAACGGCAGCGCCATCAGCGCGGCCTCCCGCAATTCAAATTCGGAGTGACGAGTGCAGAGGGCGGAGTAAAATCAGTGCTTTTCAATTCCGCACTCCGCAATCCGCATTCCGCACTTATTCGACAACCTCAAGCCCCATGCTGCGCGCCGACCCTTCGATGGTGCGCATTGCCGCCTCGACATCGATCGTGTTCAGGTCGGGCAGCTTCTGTTGGGCGATCTCGCGCACCTGGGTGCGCGTCACCTTGCCGACCTTGTCCTTGTTCGGCACTCCGGAGCCTTTGATGATGCCTGCCGCCTTCTTCAGCAGTTCGCCTGCCGGAGGCGTCTTGGTGATGAAGGTGAAGGACCGGTCGGCGTAGACCGTGATGATGACGGGAATGATCGTCTCGCCCATCTTCTGCGTCTGCGCATTGAAGGACTTGCAGAATTCCATGATGTTCACGCCGTGCTGACCGAGCGCGGGACCGACCGGGGGGGCGGGATTCGCCTTCCCCGCGGGGACCTGCAGTTTGATCTTTGCTGTAATTTCCTTTGCCATGTGTGCGTTACTCCTGACGTTATGATATTTCTCGTAAAGCTGGATCGGCCCGCGCCAATGGACCTCTGCAGCCGTTTAGCTCTTTTCCCGCTCCACCTGCAGGAATTCCAGTTCCACCGGCGTGGACCTGCCGAAAATGCTGACCATGACCCGGAGCCTGCCGTGGGTCGGATTGACGTCCTCCACCGTGCCGATGAAGCTGCTGAAGGGGCCGTCGATCACGCGCACACGGTCGCCCTTCTGATATGCCTCCTTCGGCTGGACCGGCGCCACGGCGCCTTCTTCCGTCTGCTTCAGAATACGGCTGACTTCTTCCTCGGACAGCGGCGTGGGGTCCGTCGTGCCCCCCACAAATCCCGTGACCTTCGGCGTTTCCTTCACGATATGCCACGTGGAATCGTCGAGCTCCATTTCCACGAGGATATAGCCGGGGAAGAACTTCCTCTGCGACTTGCGCTTTTTCCCGCCTTTGAGCGTCAGCACTTCTTCGGTAGGAACCAGGATCTGCCCGAACCTGTCCTCCAGTCCGAGCTTGGACACCGTCTCCAGGATCCCTACTTTGACCTTGTTCTCAAAGCCGGCGTAGGTATGCACCACATACCAGTTTTTCATAATCTCTTGTCCGCTCTCTCTGCTCTACTTGAAGGCGAGGCTGATGAACTTCGACAGCCCCATGTCCACGATGCCCAGGAACAGGGCGGATATGAGCACCGAGATGATCACGACCCAGGTGGACCCGACGACCTCTTTCCGCGTCGGGAACACGACCTTCTTCAGTTCAAGCTTCACTTCCTGGAAGAATTCCGCAATTTTCTTGAACATCGCGCGCTACCTCTCGGTAATTAATGTTTGGCAGGCCAGGAGGGACTCGAACCCCCAGCATCCGGATTTGGAGTCCGGAGCTCTACCATTAGAGCTACTGGCCTGAATGCCGATCCCTGCCGGACAACTGCGGACCTACGCCTTGGTCTCTTTGTGGGCCTTGTGCGACCTGCAGAACTTGCAGTATTTCTCCAACGTAAGCTTGTCAGGCGTGTTCCGCTTGTTCTTCATCGTGGAGTAATTCTTCCGCTTGCACTCGCTGCACTGGAGCAAAATGATTTCCCGCATTGCCTCTTGCCTCTCTTGTGTTCAAATTCGCAGTGTCCCGGTCTTCGCGGGATTATGCACTGCCGCTATTCGATGACTTCGGTGATGACCCCTGCGCCCACGGTGCGGCCGCCCTCGCGGA
>JBBIHD010000070.1:0-856 GCA_037447195.1 Nitrospirota bacterium
ACGGACGCGCCGGGATTCCTTTTCGGCACGGTCAACATCGAGGTGAAGGGCGAGCAGGAGCGGATCAAGCTGAGCGTGAACGAGGAGCAAAAGAAGTTGAAGGCCCTGCCGGGGTCGGAAATGACGCTCACCGTGCTGGCCACAGACCAGGCGAACAAGGGCATGGAGAGCGAGATCGCGCTTGCCGTGGTGGACGAGAGCATCCTGGCCATGACGGGGTTCCAGACACCGTCGCTCGACAGTCTCGGCAGGTTCCTGCTGCCCCTCGGGGTGTTCACGGGCGAAAACCGGATCGACCTGCTGCGGCAGACGCCCTTCGGGTTTTTCAAGAACGCGCCGCTTACGGGCGGAGACGGCGAGGAGGCCGGGCCCGAGGCAGTGACCTCAAAGATCCGGAAGGACTTCAATCCTGTGGCCTACTTCAATCCCGCGCTGCGCACCGACGGCAGTGGAAAGGCGACGGTCACCTTCAAGGTGCCGGACACCATGACGACCTACCGGGTCTATGCCGTGGCCTGCGACAAGGGCGCGCGGTTCGGCTCGTACCAGCGAAGCGCCCTAGTCGTCAAGGATTTCTACCTCGAGCCGGGGCTGCCCGCCTTCCTGACCCGGGGCGATCGGTTCCGGTTCCTGGTCTCGGCGTTCAACAAGACGGACCGCAGCGCGCAGGCGCAATTCAGCGTCTCGAGCGACAGCCTGGTGTCCCTTACGAGCCCGAAGGCTGCGCATCCCGTGGGGCCCTACGACCGGACCCTGATCCCCGTGGACGGGAGCGCCGCGGGCGCGGGCACCTCGACGATCCAGTTCTCCGGGAACTTCAAGGATGATTCCGATGTCGTTGAACTGAAGGTCCCGG
>JBBIHD010000070.1:936-10105 GCA_037447195.1 Nitrospirota bacterium
TACACCATGCCCAAGGCAGTGCAGGACCTCACGTGGGAGGACACGGGGCCCGGCGAGGTGAAGGCCGAGCTGATGGTTTCGGGCTCGCCCTACCTCCGCATGACCGCCGGCCTTCAGTACCTGCTCCGCTATCCCTACGGCTGCGTTGAGCAGACGAGCTCCGGCGTGCTTCCCCTGGCAGCGCTGAAGGAGAGCGTCGCCAAAGGCCTCATACCCGGCATCAGTGGAGCCGAGACGGACAAGTTCATCAGGCCGGGCATCGATCGGCTCTTCTCGATGCAGACGTCGGCAGGCGGGTTCGGCTACTGGCCCGGAGACCGGACGCCCCACTACTGGGGGTCCATCTATGCGCTTACGGCGCTCACGCGCGCGAAGCTTGCGGGATATGACCTTCCGAAGGACCGCATGGACAAGGCCCTCGCCTATCTTCAGGACGAGGTGAAGGCGAGCGGCAGGCATGACGCGACCTTCCGGGGCTTTGCGGTGTACATCCTGGCGCTGAACAACAAGCTCGACCGCGAGACCTTCAACAAGGCGGCCGAGGGTCTCGACGCTCAGCCGCGGGAAGCGGCGATGCTCGTTCTAATGTCAGCAAAACTCTCGAAGCTCATGCCGGACGACACGATCAGGACCCGGATGAAGCCGCTGCTCGACCGGCCCTGGCTGCTTGACCGGTTCAGCGGCGAGTTCTATGCGCGGTACCGGGAGCCGGCCATATCGCTCCTCGCGGCGAACGCCGCATTCCGGGGAGAGGAGATCGCGGACCGGATGGCGTCCCGTCTGATCGGCGGCATGAGCCCCGAAGGCATCTGGACCTCGACGAGCGACACGGGATGGTCCCTCGTGGCGCTGAGCGATTACTTCACCACGGGCTCGGGAGACAGCCGGCCGGCGACGGTGACGGTGAAGCAGGGCGGGCGGGTCGTCGAATCCTTTACCCTCGACCCCAAATCGTTCAAGACCGTTGACCTCGATGCCAGGGAATTCCTGCGTTCACCGGGCGTCGCGATCTCATCCACGGGAGACCAGACGATCCTCTATCGTCTGAGCCTCACGTTCCCCCGCACTGACTACTCCAAGAACGGCTATTCGAACGGGTTCGAGGTGCACAAGACGATCAGGAACACCGACGGATCGAATACGATCCGCGTCGGCGACATCGTCGAGGTGAAGCTCAGGATCAACGTCAAGCACGCTGGCGCGAACTATGTGGTCGTTGACGACCCGCTGCCTGCGGGATTCGTTGCCATCAACAGCGCCATCAAGACCGAGGAGCACAACATCGCCAAGACGGCGAAAAAGCGCGCCAGCGAGTCCGAGGGCGAGGAAGGCGAGGAGGACGGAGAAGATGACGCATCCGAAGGCGAGTTCGGCGAGGGCGTCGAATGGTCCGAATGGTACTGGGACCCGGCGGGATACTACCGCTTCACGCCGAACTTCTTCGAGATCCGGAACGACCGCGTGCTCGCCTTCCGGAACCGGGCCTGGACCGGGCTGTACGAGTACTCCTACTACGCCCGGGCGGTCTGCGAGGGAGAGTTCGTGATGCCCTCTACCAAGGCCCAGCTCATGTACAGCCCCGAGATCGTGGGCTATTCCCCCACAGGCAAGGTGGTCATAAAAGGCAAGTGATGAGTTATGAAGGACGAAGGATAAAGGGTGAAGGGTGAGGGGTGTGAAACGCGGGACGCAGGATAGAAGGCCTCTCCTATGAAGAAGCGCAAGCTCACAGGCATCATGCTCGTCCTCCTGGCCTTCCTCGTTCTGGCGGGCATGGGAGCGTTGGCCCTGTTCTACCGTTCCATAGACTTCGACCCTTCGCTTCTGGACAAGGAAGGGGCCACGGTGCGGGGAACGGTGTTCCTGGACCGTTACGGCAGCGAACTTCGTTTTCTGCCGGACGAACAGGGTGAGCGGGGGAAATGGATCGCGATCAACGACATCCCGCGCGAAGTTCAAGATGCTTTCATCGCGGCCGAAGACGAGCGGTTCTACGAGCATCACGGGTTCGACGTCCTTGCCATCGGCCGTGCCCTGTGGTCGAATATCACGAAAGGACGGATCGTCTCCGGTGCGTCCACGATCTCTCAGCAGGTGGTGCGGCTGGTCTCTGTTGACGGCAAAGCAGGCGCAAACACGGAGAACGAAGAGGGAATAGAAAGGGGAAGGGAAAGGACCTATCGCGATAAACTCACGGAGATCGTGCGCAGCGTAAAGATGGAGCGCGGGTTTTCGAAAGATGAGATCCTCGAGCAGTACCTGAACCGCCTGCCCATGGGCAACAATCTCGTGGGCATTGCTTCCGCGTCCTTGGTCTATTTCGGCAAGGCAGCGGCGGACCTTTCACCTTCCGAGGCCGCCATCCTGGCGTCCCTGCCCAAGGCGCCGGGGTCCCTGAACCCCTACGGCCCGAACCGCGTCCGCCTGATGAAGCGGCGCGACTGGGTCCTGGGGCGCATGGCCCACCTGGGCATGCTGTCTCCCGAGGGCCTCCGTGCCGCCCTGGATGCGTTGCCCGTCTTCAGGACGTTGGCATTCAGGAATCACGCGCCCCACGTCATCGACATGCTCACGGCGGAAGGCGCTTCCGGCGGCATGGTGAGGACAACGCTCGATCGCGGCCTGCAGGTCCGGGTGCAGCAGATCGTGGCGTCCCATCGTGAACGGCTCATTGCGCGCAAGGCCCGCCAGGGCGCTGCCATCGTGATCCACAACCGGACCGGTGAAGTGCTGGCCGCTGTCGGCTCCATGGAATATGCCGAGCGCGACGGCGGGTTCAACAACGGTCTGCGCGCTTCCCGGTCTGCCGGGTCCACGCTCAAGCCCTTCCTGTACGGGCTAGCCATCGAATCGGGCCACTCGATCACCGCGCTTCTCGAGGACACGGAGCGGAAATTTGCGACCCAGCGGGGCCTGTACACGCCGAGCAACTACGACCGCCGCGAGTACGGTCCGGTCACGATGCGGTCCGCCCTCGGCAATTCCCTGAACCTTACCGCCGTCAAGACGCTCAAGTCCGTGGGTGAGGAGCGGTTCTATGGCCTGCTCGTCCGCCTGGACCTGATCAGCGACCGGTCGAAGGGGCCGGAGCACTACGGCCTGGGCCTCGCTATCGGGAACGCCGAGGTGAGCCTTGAGCGGCTGGCCGGAGCCTATGCCATGCTGGCATCGGGCGGCAGGCTTCGTCCGCTGCGTTACGTCATGGAAGCAGGCCCCGGAACAGAGGCGCGGGGAAAGGCGGTGCTGCTGCCCCAGACAGCCTACATCATCACCGACATCCTGTCCGATCCGGCGGCGCGCATGCTGACCTTCAGCCGAAGCCGTTCCATGCAGTTTCCCTACGCCATGGCCGCGAAGACCGGCACCAGCACTTACTTCCGGGATCTCTGGGCCGTGGGCTATACGCCTGATTATACCGTCGCGGTCTGGGTCGGGAACTTCGACGGGTCCGCCACGGACAACCTGAGCGGTTCGACCGCAGCCATGCCGGTCCTGTCGGAGATCATGGACCACCTGTACCGGCGCTCTATGCCCGCCCCTTTTTCGCGTCCACGGGGCCTGGAGCGGATTCGTGTGTGCGGCTATTCCGGCATGAAGCCGACGCCGCATTGTACCCACGTGGTCCAGGAGCTCTTCTTTGCAGGCACGGGACCGGCCGAAGAGTGCTCCTTCCACGCGCGGCGTGCGGACCGGCATGAGCTTGCGGCCCCTTACGCGGCCTGGTTGTTCGCAAAGGACAGGGCCGGCGCTGCAGGCAGGTACCGCCTCGACGGGTTCGGGGACGATCTCCGGGCGGTCTTTGACGACCCCTGGGACGCGGCGGCCGACGACACTGCTGGGCCCGTGGTGCGGGTAAAGAACCTTCCCTCCCGGGCCACTGTGTCCGTGAATGCGACCGGCGCGGAAGCAAAGCGGTTCACGGTGAGCAGCGACAGTGGATCTGCCGACGGAGAAGCCAGCGGGATCAGGATCGTCTATCCCCTCGACAACGACCGGTTCGTTGCCGCGCTCTTTTCCGGACCGTCCCTGATCACGCTCCAGGCCTCGGTCTCGCGGCCGGTCCCCTATGTGGACTGGTATATCAACGGCGTGGCGTACAAACGGACTGGTCCGCCCTACCAGGCCGCGTGGCGACTCGAAAAGGGGAAATACGTCATCCTCGCCGTGGACCCTTCGAACCGGGGCGACCGGGTCCAGGTGAGCGTGGAGTAAGGAACGGAGCGGAGAAGCCGCGTTAAAATACCTGACACTGTCATTCTGTAACTTGCAGAACCTTCAGGATCAGTTCCTGCGGTTTGATACGTGGTGATGCTCGCCCGCGCTCACCGGCCGGGCGCTCTTTCCTGCCTGCTCCCTTCAGTGTCACTTTCTTTGCCGATGCTGAGCGAATAGACAAAGGCAAGTATCTCGGCCACGGCCCGGTAGAGCTCCGGCGGGATCTGCTCATGCAGGGGCATTGCCGACAGCACCGCGGCGAGGTTGCGGTCCTCATGGAGCGGGATGTTGTGCTGCCGGGCAACGGCTATGATCTGCTCGGCGATCTCTCCGGCGCCTGCCGCCACAACGGACGGCGCGCTGTCCACGTTGCGGCGGTAGCGCAGGGCCGCTGCCTTTCTCCGTTCCTCTTTCATGCCTTCACGCTCACTCCCCCGGCCGGCCCCGCTGTCAGCTCAAGGGGGTCTTCGTGCCGCACGGTGATACCCCGTAGCCGCAGGCCTGCGGAGCTGAATCTCGATTCCAGGTCCTGCGACCGCATCTGCAGCAGCCGCACAGACCCTTCCTGCTGGGCGGACACATGCACCTGCAGCAGCTCTCCCTGGCAGACCGCATCGATCCGCATCTTGCCCAGGCGCTCCAGGTCCAGCGCAATGGTGCAGCTGAACACATCCTGCCGGTCCTGCCGGTCCGATCTCCGGAACAAAAGAAAGCCCTCAGGCACGTTCTCTCCGGAAAAGGGCAACAAGAACTGGAGCGAGCCCGTCATCGTGGCCTGCTGCTGCAGAACCGCGATGCTTCGCAGCAGGCCGTCAAGCAGCGTTGTCAGGTCGCCGGCGCGGCTGCCCTGCGGCTGAAAAACATTCTGCCCATCAGCACTGCGCAGCCCGTCGAGGGCCCGCAGCAGCGCGGCCTTCAGGTCCCTGTCGAGGGCGCCGGGGCTTCCCTGTCCGGCTGCCAGGAGGCGGAGCTTTTCTTCGAGGAACAGACCGGAATCATCAATGAGCTTCTTCAGCGCGTCGCCCGAGCGGGGGAGGCCGGACAGCAGGAAGCTGCGGATGATCTCCAGCTCAGGCATGCGCTGGTAGACCTGCGGAGGCAGCGAGCTTAGCAGGGCAAGAAGGTTCCTCGGGATGCCGGGAAGGCTGTCAGCCAGTGCGGCAGTTGGCCTGGCCTGTGCTGCGGCCCCGGCTGGCTTAGCCGCATCGATGATCCGCAGCAGCACGTGATCGCCCTGGCGCTCCACCTTGAGATGCAGGATGTCGCCGGTGCGCAGCGGCACGTCTGCGAGTGCCTCGATCACGCGGCCTCCGATCCTGATCAGGGAAAAATGGCGGTCATTGCCCGTCACCTCGGCGCGCAGCACCTCGCCGGTCCGGAGGGCCGGTGCCCCTTCACCGGCAAGCCGAAGCGCGGCGCCGGGCAGTATGGGGAGTGAAGAGGGTCCTTGCATGGTACGGCCTCGCGGCGCATAACGCCTGAGTCAAAGTCTATCACGAAGATGCATGCGGCGCCGGGGAAATGTTCGATAAACCTAACCCGGATAAACCGCAAAAGCTTTTAGCCACAGAGATCACCGAGAACACAGAGAGAAGCTAAAAATGGTTTATTTCAAAATCGTTTTTCAGCCTTTCTCTGAGCCCTCTGTGCCCCCTGTGGCAAAAATATTCTCGCCGTTTTGAGAAGAATTTGATTCTTAACTGACTAAAAACGGCAGTTGGGACACGGAAAAGGCGGATAAACCCTGAAAAGGCAAATGCTTTTGTCCTGAAAAGCCTTTCACCTTGCAGGTGAGTTCTTTTTCAAGAATTAACCGTAGGTTTCTTTTGATTTTATCAGATGTTCCTGATTTTATCCGCGTCCAAATGCTCTTTATAGGATAAAATGATGTTCGGCGCCGAAAGGCAGGCTGGGTTGCCGGGCCGGGATCGAGCAAAAAAAACCCGACGTCCTGTCCAGGGGCGTCGGGCCGGTTGTCTGCCTGATGTCAGTCCTTCAGCGCCGCTCGCGCAATCCTGCGGCGATGTTCAGGTTGATGTCCACGAGGATGGTGAGCTTCTCCGGCCCGGGATAGGCCATTACTTCGAAGGTCCTTTTGTCCACATAGGCCGAAAGGCTCAGCAGGTCTTCGCGCAGCTTTTTTGGCAGCGGATTGTCGTCCTTAGCCAGCTCGCTCTGCAGGATGCTCCAGACGAGCTGGTTGTACTTCAATGCCTTGTCGAACCGCAGGCCGCGGTCCTCGGCTTCCCAATTGTCCCGGCAGTCGCGGAGCTGAAGCGCCGCCTTGGTCAAGACCTCGGCCTCCATTTCCCTGCCTGACATGGTAGTCTTCTGGACGCTTCTATAGGCTTCGAGCTGTGCTGTGTACATTCTGAAGGACCTCCTGTTCATACTCAATGAGGCGCTTCGCTGTTCTGAGCGCCTGATAATACCTGCTGCAAAGGATGTGATCGCTGATCTCGTCTATCAGGCCGATGGAGCTGGGCGCCGCCTGTACCACGTCCCGGACGAGATCCCAGTAGACGCGGTGATGTTCCGCCAGGCGGCCAGTGCCGTCCAGGTACATGAGCTGGACAGCCAGGTAGATGCGCTTGCACGGTGAGTCGGCATCCTCAGGGGCGAGGATCTCTTTTTCCCGCAACAGCGGCACGTCATTTTCGATGATCAGGTCGCAGCGGGTCGCCCCGTTCGTGACCGCGGCGCCGCCGATGACCATGCGCTCGCCGGGCTTGAGCGATATCTTGAGCGCCATGGCCTACCCCAGCAGTTCCAGGAACCGGGAGCGCATGTCCGTCAGCCCCCGCACCGATTCGAGCGCCAGCTCGCGCTGCACCTCGACGCTCTTCTGCTCGGCGGCGGCCTGGTTCATGTCGGCATTCACGAGCTTTTCGCCTGTCGCGGTGTGAACACCGATGAGCTTCGCGTTCCACGCTTCCGTCCGGGCCACTGCCGCGGCATCAATGCCCAGGCCGGCCCGCCGGTCGCTCAGGGTCTGGCGCGCCCGGTCGAGGTTCACGATGGCTGCCGCGACGTCCGCGTCCGTTGCCGTGTCAGGCAGCGCAGGAATGTCGAGCCCCGTTGGTCCCGGATGGACCTGCTGGCCGCGGATCATCACCCGTTCTCCGTTTCCCGTGGCGATGAACTCCCAGTCGCCTGCACCGGGGACCACGGCGGGGTCCGCCATGATCTTGCGCGCTCCCTCGTCCTGCGGTGGGATCGTGAGCTGTTCGATCTGGTTGCGCAGGCCGTTGAAGGTGCGCAGGTATTCGGACCGCTCCGGGCTGCCGATGGGGTAGGGCGGGTAGTTCTTGACAATGCGCTCCAGGCTCGCCTTCATCTGGGCCATCAGCCGGCCGATGGTGTCCATCACGTTGTCGGCGATCCTGACATTGGTGGCGACGAGCGAAAGGTTCTCATTGATGCCGGCCGTCCCGCTGACCGAAGCGCGGTCCTGCTGCGCCTTGGACCAGCCCACAGGATCGTCCTTTGCAGCATTGATCCTCTTGCCGGTGCTCAACTCCCTGGACGCGCTGTCCATGGCCTTGCTGCTGCGTTCGAAATTATGGAGGGCCTGGTTGGCCCCTATCTCGAAGATAGACATGATTTTCCTCCAGAGAATCGGCGGAGGGGGCCTATTCAGCCCTCTCCGCCGGGATCACTGGCCTGTTAAAAGAGACGAAGGACCGACTGGGCCGCCTGGGCCGAAAGGCTCAGGGCCGTTGTTCCCAGGGCCTGGCGCGTCTGGAGCATCAGCATGTTCGCGCCTTCTTCGTTCATGTCGGCAAGGGTCAGCTTGTCCGAGCCCGTGGTGAGCGTGTTCACCAGGTTCGTGGTGAATTCCTCGCGGATCGTGATGACGCTCAGGTTGGACGACAGGGTCGCCGACTGGGAGCGCAGCGAGCCCAGGGCCGTATTCAGCGCGGCAACGTCGGCGTCGATGTCGGTGTCGGCCGCCCACAGGGCGGTTGCCGTGGCATTGGCGCCCAGGCCTGCGGCGGAGCCGTCAAAGCCCGTGATCGTGACCGATGAGGTGCCGCCTTCGTTGAATACGACGGTCAGGTCGTTGCTGTTCAGGAGGTTGACGCCCTGGTAGCCTGAGTCGAGGGCGAGCTGGTCGATCTGAAGCACGAGTTCGTCATACTGGGCGGAAAGGCTCGCGCGGCCGGCAGCGTCAGCTGACCGGGCAGAGGTGGCAAGACCCTTGGCTGCCTCGATAAGGGCCGTGATGCCTTCGATACCTTCGTTTGCGGCCTTCACAGTCTGGATGGCCTGGCCCATACCGTCCTTCAGGGCCGAAAGGTCCGAGGCGCGCTGGTTCAATGCCTGGGCCGCGAAGAAGCTGGTGGGGTTGTCCAGGGCGCTGTTCACCTTTTTGCCGGAGCTGAGGCGGTCCTGGGTCCTGTTCAGAAGATCATAGGTGCTCTGCAAGCTGACGAGGTTGCTGCGCATTCCTGCTGTTAACGAAATGTCATTGATAGCCATGGTACTGTTCTCCTTTTCTAGGGTCGAAATGTCCGGCATTCTTGCCGGAGTTGGGTGAAGCTGGTTCCTTGTTTTATGGCATCGGGCCGGCCTCTTATCCTGGGACCATCCTCCTTTCCCGGCCAGAGTCCCCGCTGCATTTACCAGACTTATCGTCCGGCCCTGCCAAAACTTTAGGGACCAGGGGCCTCCCGGTGCAGGCCCGGCCCGGGTCCGAGGCCAAAAAAGGCCTAAAGTTCCGCTCCCGCCTGCCGATATATATTGTGGGAATACTATCTCTAGCTGCCGGCAGGGCCCGGCGGGAGGCGCGGTCATGACCATTTATCCCTATCGCATCCATGAGATGCTGAGCCTGTACAACGGCCAGCGCGCATCGAATGCCAAAGCTCCGGATGAAGAACCGGGCCAGAACGAATCCCAGGACATTGTGGAGATCTCGGCAGAGGCCAAGAAGCGCCAGATCATGGAGCAG
>JBBIHD010000071.1:0-4197 GCA_037447195.1 Nitrospirota bacterium
CAATTGAACTATGAAGACCACTTTCCCCCTGGCCATCATTATCGTCCTCTCTGCCGCCCTTTCCTGTTCCGCCGCAGAGCCGCTCAAGTCCGGCATGGTCCACCACGACATCAACGTGCGTCTCGAGCCGGAGCGGAACATGCTGACCGTGGAGGACTCGATCACCTTTCCCCCTGACCGGCCGGCGGAGATGCGCTTCCTGCTGCACGAGGGACTGGAACCGATCACTCCGTCGCCGGGCGTCCGGATAGAATATGAGACCACCTACGCAGGGCAGGTGAATGTCGAGTCCTTCCGCCTGACCCTGCCGCCGGGCCGCAACACCTTTGTGATGCGCTACAGCGGCGTCATCTCGAACCCGCTTGCTGCCGTAGGAAGGGAAACGGCCCGGGGCTTCAGCACCACGCCGGGCACGATCTCCGCGGAAGGCGTCTTTCTGGCCGGCAGTTCCTCCTGGTATCCCCGGTTCGGCGGTGAGATGGTGACCTTCACCCTCGAAGCATCGCTCCCGCCCGGGTGGGACGCCGTAAGCCAGGGAAAACGCGCGCTCCACTCCCGCAGGCCGGAGATATCCTATGTCCGCTGGGAATCGCCCGAGCCCCAGGACGAGATGTACCTCACGGCCGCCCCCTTTACCGAATACAGGAAGACCGCGGGCAGGACCGAGGCCATGGTCTTTCTTCGCGAACCTGATCAGAAACTGGCAGAAAAGTATCTGGACGCCACAGCGCAGTATCTCGCCCTGTATGAAGGCATGATCGGCCCCTACCCCTACGCCAAGTTCGCCCTCGTTGAGAACTTCTGGGAGACGGGCTACGGCATGCCGTCCTTCACGCTGCTGGGACCGACGGTGGTGCGCCTGCCTTTCATCATCAACACGTCCTATCCCCACGAGATCCTGCACAACTGGTGGGGCAACAGCGTCTACCCGGACTACGGGGGCGGGAACTGGTCCGAAGGCCTCACGGCCTATCTCTCGGACCACCTGATTAAGGAACAGCAGGGCCAGGGCGCCGAGTACCGCCAGACCACGCTCCAGAAGTACGCCGATTATGTGCTCGAAGGCCGCGACTTTCCCCTTGCCCGGTTCCAATCGCGCCACAGCTCGCCATCGGAGGCCGTGGGCTACGGCAAATCGCTCATGCTCTTCCACATGCTCCGCCTGGAACTGGGTGATGCAACTTTCATCCGGTCCCTGCAGGACTTCTACCGGGACCACCGGTTCCGGACCGCGTCATTCGAGGACCTGCGAAAAAGCTTTGAGAAGAGTGCGGGGAAAAAGCTCGGCAGGACCTTTGAACAGTGGGTCGCACGCGCCGGGGCCCCGGAGATCAGGCTGCGCGAGGTGCGGTCGCGAATGCGCGGCAGGGACCACATTCTGACAGCGCGCATCGAACAGGTCCAGAAAGGCCCGGCCTATCATCTGCGCATTCCTGTTGTGGTGACCATGGCAGGCGTGGAAAAGGCGCACCAGGCCGTCTTCACGATGGAGAAGCGGACCCTCGATATATCGCTCAGCCTCCCCCGCAGGCCGCTCCGCATCGACGTGGACCCGGAGTTCGATATCTTCCGCAGGCTTTCGCGAGACGAGATACCGCCTGCCATCACCCAGGCCCTGGGCGCAAAGAGGCTGCTGGTCATTCTCCCCGCTTCCGCCGCAGGAACGCTGCTGAACTCCTACCGCCGGCTCGCCGATGCCCTCTCCCGCTCCGGCCCTGACGAAACAACGGTAACGCTCGACAGCGAAGTGGCGGAAATTCCGGCTGACCGCTCTGTTGCGGTCCTGGGCTGGGAGAACCGGCATGCGCAGACGTCGCTGCTGTCCCTTTCGGGATATGGCATTTCGGGCGGCAGCGAACATGTCAGGATCGGCAGGACGAGTATTCCCGGAAAGGACCATGCCTTTGTGTTCACGGCCCGCCATGGGAAAGGCGGTGAACTTGCCCTCCTGTTCATCGCTTCGGACAAAGCAGACGCCCTTCCCGGCCTGGGGCGCAAGCTGCCGCATTATCATAAATACAGCTATCTTGCCTTTCAGGGAACAGAGCCTGAGAACATCGCAAAAGGGAGATGGCAGGTGACGAACTCTCCCCTGACCGCTTTCGTGCCCGATGCACAGGGCGCGACGAGCAGCGTTGAGATGGCGAAACCTGCCGGCCGGAAGCCCCTCGCGGCCCTCCCGCAGGCATTCTCGAAAGAGCGCATGATGAATACCATTCGCTCGCTCTCCGGCCAGAACATGCGGGGCAGGGGCCTTGGCACGCCCGAGCTCGACCGCGCTGCTGAGCTCATTGCAGGGGAATTCACGGATGCCGGCATCGTGCCCGGACATGAAGAGGGAAGCTGGTTCCAGGACTGGCGGGCGAGAACCGGGGAAAAGAGCGAAACCATTACTCTCAGGAACGTGATCGGCATCATTCCCGGCACAAAGCCGGAGCTTGCCGGCCAGAGCGTCGTTATCGGCGCCCATTACGACCATCTCGGCCTGGGCTGGCCTGATGTGAGGAAGGAGAACAGGGGCAGGGTCCATCCCGGAGCCGATGACAACGCAAGCGGAGTTGCCCTGCTGCTGGAGCTGGCGCGCTATTTCAGCAGCCGGCCGAAGCCGGACCGGACCCTCGTCTTCGTTGCCTTCACCGGCGAGGAGGCGGGAAAGCTCGGTTCGAAGAAGTACGTATCCGATTACGCTCCCTATCCAGCGAAGACCAGCATCGGGATGATCAATCTTGATACGATTGGACGCATGGAAAAGAACAGGCTGCTCGTGCTCGGCGGGGGTTCGGCCCGTGAGTGGGCGCATATCTTCCGCGGTGCAGGCTTCGTCACCGGTGTTGACGTGCAGATGGCGGCGGAGGAACTCGACGCGAGCGACCAGACGAGCTTCCACGAGGCAGGCGTTCCCGCTGTCCAGCTCTTTACCGGCCCCCACAGCGACTACCATCGGCCCACGGACACACTGGACAGGATCAATGCCGACGGCCTGGTAAAAGCGGCCTCGGTGGCGAAGGAGGCCATTGAATACCTCGCTGCGCGGCCTGATCGGCTTGCCTCGAGACTCCCCGCAGGCACTCGCGGTGCTGCGCCCCCCGGGAAAGAACGGAAGGTCTCGCTCGGCACCATGCCTGACTTCGCCTTTTCCGGCCCCGGGGTCCGGCTTGCCGGCACAATGCCCCGGTCGCCTGCAGAAGCGGCGGGCCTCAGGGAGGGCGACGTGATCATCAGGATCAACAAGACTCCTGTCACGACCCTCAAGGACCTTTCGGCTGTCCTGAAAGAGCTGAAACCCGGCGACAACATCACAGTGGTCTATCTGCGGCAGGGCGCTGAGATGACCGCGCCGGTGACCGTGCAGGAAAAATAGCGCCCCGTCCTGCCTGCCGCCCCCTGTATTCGCCGCCTGATCCGTAAAAAATGCCCCCAGAGTGAATAGTACCTTGACGAATGGGCGCTCCCGTGACATAGTCTCATCAGGATCTGAAAACAACGGCACCAGGCGGTGAATTTTCACCAGGAGGATCGCAATGGATGTTCTCACCCTTTCCATCGGCATGCTTTCCATAGCTTTCGGCAGCGCTACGCACCTGCTTCGCATCAAGAGTCCCGAGACCATCGGCAGGCTCGGCTCCATGAGAAATCGCTTCGGCGACCGGGCAGGACTGGCCGTCCACTTCGTTGCCTACACCCTCATGCCCCTCCTCATCGGCATACTGCTGCTTGCTGCCGGTTCACGGGGCCACGCCCTCTTTTAGGCATGTTCCGCCGGCCCGCCGGACAACCCTGTCCGGCGAAAGGCTGCGAATTCCCTGCCTTGACTTCCCCCCTTATTGGCGGTATCGTTAAATTACGATTAATTCAGTCTTGATATATTCGTAAAAAGTCAAAATTTACCACGGAGGCACTGAGACACGGAGTAAGCCTATTAAAAATGAAAGTATTTTTCTCCGTTTACAACTTGGCTCTGTGGTTAAATCCGATCTTTTACGGTTTCATCAGGCTTGATATGCCTGCATTCGGCACAGGTCGTGATCTCCACGACTATTGTAACTCTCCGGCAGAACTCCTGGATTGCGAAATCGATCTGAAGTCTTCGGGAGGAACCATGAGTTCTATGATGATAACGATGACGATCAGCCTGCTGGTGGTTATGGCCGGCTGCGGAGGCAGCGTGCCGAAAGATCTGGGCGTGAAGAACGACCG
>JBBIHD010000071.1:4297-7356 GCA_037447195.1 Nitrospirota bacterium
TTATGGCCGGCTGCGGAGGCAGCGTGCCGAAAGATCTGGGCGTGAAGAACGACCGGCTGGCAGACTGCCCGCCGTCGCCTAATTGCGTATCAAGCCGGAGCCTTGACGCAGGGCATGCCGTAGACCCGCTGACCTACAGCACTGACGCGGTTTCCGCCATGAGCGCCCTGAAGGACATCATCGCGCATATGAAGCGAACGCACATCAGGACGGAAACGAAAAGGTATCTCCATGTTGAGTTCACGAGCGCCCTGTTCCGCTTTGTCGATGATGTGGAGTTCCTGATCGACGAGCAGACGCGCACCATCCACGTGCGGTCGGCCTCCCGCATCGGGCACTCCGATCTGGGCGCCAACCGGAAGCGCGTTGAGCTCATCAGGACCCTCTGGCACCGGAAGAACGGGTCCGCAGCGAAGGAGGCCAGATGACGGCGGGCGAACGGGCAAAGGAGATACTGAAACGGCTTCGCAAAGAATATTCGAAATCGCCGCGAACGGCGCTGAACTTTGGAACGCCCTTCGAGCTGCTGGCCGCCACGGTGCTGTCAGCGCAGACCACCGACGTCCTGGTGAACAAGGTGACCGAAGGGCTCTTCAAAAAATACCGCTCCGTGGAGGACTTCGCGAACAGCACGCCGGAAGCGCTTGCGCAGGATGTGCGGTCCGTGAATTTCTACAAGACGAAGGCTAAGAACATCGTGAATGCGGCGAAGATGGTGATCGCGGATTTCAACGGGAAGGTGCCGGAGACCATGGCGGAGCTCGTCTCACTTCCCGGCGTGGCGCGCAAGACGGCGAACATCATCCTGTCGGGCGCCTACGGCATCAATGAGGGCATCGCGGTGGACACGCACGTCAGGCGCCTCGCCTTCCGGCTGGGCCTCACAAAGCACGAAGACCCGGTCAGGATCGAGCAGGACCTTATGAAGCTCGCGCCCCGGGCGGAATGGGGGAATTTTTCCCATCTGCTGATCTTCCACGGCCGGGCCGTATGCCAGGCAAGGAAGCCGCACCATGAAGACTGCGTGCTCGTCGATATCTGTCCGTCCGGAAAAACCTGAAAGGCGCACAAGCCGCCTTCCCGGCGGCAGCCTACTTCCTGGACCCGAACAACAGCAGTATGTTCCCCAGATAGACCATGATCATCCCCGCCGAATGCCAGGAGAGCGCCATTCGCTTTTTCTCGGACCGGTAGACCAGACCGACCACGGCAAGAGACGTCATCACGATGGCCGAGAGGGCCGAGATGGCGTGCGACGTGCTGACCGATGACAAAAGCGGCCCATCGGCATAGAACAGGTCGTCGATCCCGAGAATAAAGATGTTGAAGATATTGCTCCCGAGCAGGTTGCCGATCGCGAGGTCCACGGCCCCTATCCGCATGGCGGAAATAGAGACAACAACCTCGGGAAGCGACGTGGAGAGGGCGATGAAGATGTTCCCCACGAAGGTCTGGCCGAGCCCTGTCTGCCCGGCGATGCCCTCGCCGATCTTCGGCAGGAAGGTCGCGGCGGCGATCACGATCAGGGCGTGCAGCACATACCATCTGAGCGCAGTCCTGGTAGAAATGTCCTCATATTTCAGTTCTTCGGCCCGCTCTTTCACAAAGGCCGCGATCTGCCGCTTTTCGTAGGAATAGACCGTCCGCATCGCCGCAAGGTAGAGCGCAATGATCAGGAGCGTGGAGGAGCCGATCCATCCGACGGCAGGCATTGCTCCCTGCGCGAGAAGCCCCAGCGTGGCAACGCCGATCAGCATGATGCCGAACCCGGCAGAGAGCACATGGCCTGTGTGGGCCTTGGTATAGAGCGGCGCCGGACGCGAGGCGGCGTCCAGCACGGCCAGGATCAGCATGTTGAACACGCAGCTTCCGAACACGTCGCCTGCCGCGATCTCGGGCACGTTCACAATTGCCACGGAGCTGATGCCCGTGATCAGCTCAGGCAGGGAGGTCACGGCGGCCATGAGCACCACCCCGATCCAGGTCCTGCCCAGCCCCGTTTTTTCCGCAAGAATATCTCCATACCTGGAGAGGTTCATCCCCGAATAGACTATCAGCGACGTAGTCACAATAAAACCCAGCCACAGCATCATGCACGCAGCTCCTTCCTCGTTCCGTTCTTATTCATCGGCGCAGGGTTCGATGCGGAAAGAGCCGTTCGCCTTTTCCGCAGGCGAGGACTATGGCAAGAACTTCCGGATGCGCCATAGTACATCCTTAATTATAAACACTAAAACCAAGAGCCGCCACAAAGTCACGAAGTCACGAAGAAAAGCAAAATCGATATTCCTCGCAAGGCGCAAAGTTCGCCAAGAAAAACAACTGAAACATGGCCAAGATCAAGGGGCCGGGGTCAAGCATGCAACCACCCCTCCCACTCATCCCTCGTCTCTCAAATCATTTCTCACACGAAGCCACAAAGATCACAAAGGAACGCCTGATCGATTTGAATATTGGTCTTCTTCGTGACTTCGTGCCTTTGTGTGGACAAAATCCCTTCAGCCTTTTATCTCGCCTTTGCGTCCTTGCGTCTTTGCAAGAGACTGCCCTGCCCCGGCTTTTCTCTGCGTCCTCTGCGTGCTCTGCGAGAGACCGCCTCTGCCCCTCATTCAGGCTTTGCTCTAAACCTTTGCGTCTTTGCGAGAAAATATGTCTTTGACCTTCCCCATTCCGCACTCCGCATTCCGAACTTACTTTTTGCCATGCTTCATGAACAGGATGCTGAGCGGCGGCAGCGTGAGGGTGATGGAGTGGAACTTTCCGTGCGACGGCACCGGCACGGTTTCGACTCCGCCCATGTTCCCCTGGCCGCTTCCGTTATAAATGGTCGCATCGCTGTTCAGCGCTTCCATCCAGTATCCCGGCTTCGGCGCGCCGACGCGGTAGTTGTGGCGCGGCACCGGCGTGAGGTTGCAGGCGATGATGACGGAATCGGCCGGGTCCTTTGCCTTGCGCGCGAAGACGATGACGCTCTTCTCCCAGTCATGGAAGTCCACCCACTCGAACCAGTCGTTGCTGAAGTCCACCTCGTGGAGGGCCGGCTCGGACCGGTAGAATTG
>JBBIHD010000071.1:7366-9895 GCA_037447195.1 Nitrospirota bacterium
CAGGTCCTTGACCCAGCGCTGCAGGCCCGCGTGGATCGGATACTTGAGCACGTGCCATTCCAGGCTCTCGTCATGGTTCCATTCCCTGCGCTGCCCGAACTCGCCGCCCATGAAGAAGAGCTTCTTGCCGGGGTGGCCGTACATATATCCGAAGAGGACCCGCAGGTTCGCATACTGCTGCCATTCATCGCCCGGCATCTTCCCGGCAAGGGCGCCCTTGCCGTACACCACTTCATCGTGGGAGAGGGAGAGCATGAAGTTCTCGGAAAAGGCATACCAGATGCTGAAGGTGAGCTGGTTGTGATGGTACTTGCGGAACACGGAGTCGAGGGCGAAGTAATCCAGCGTATCGTGCATCCATCCCATGTTCCACTTCAGGCCGAAGCCCAGGCCGCCGACGTACACGGGCCGCGATACCATGGGCCAGGCCGTGGATTCCTCGGCGATGGTCTGCACGTCGGGGTGGTTGGCGTAGATCGCCTCGTTCATGCTCTTGAGGAACGATATGGCCTCGATGTTCTCCTTGCCGCCGTACTGGTTCGGGACCCACACGCCTTCCTGGCGGCCGTAATCAAGGTAGAGCATGGACGCCACGGCGTCGACGCGGATGCCGTCGATATGGTACTTCTCGAACCAGAAAAGGGCGCTGCTGATCAGGAAATTCCGCACCTCGTGCCGCCCGTAGTTGAATATGTAGCTTTTCCATTCCGGATGGAAGCCCTTGCGCGGGTCCTCGTGCTCAAAGAGGTGCGTGCCATCGAAATAGACCAGGCCGTGCGCGTCGCTCGGGAAATGGGAGGGCACCCAGTCCAGGATCACGCCGATGCCGTTCTGGTGCAGATGGTCCACCAGGTACATGAAGTCCTGGGGCGTGCCGTACCGGCTCGTGGGCGCGAAGTACCCCGTCACCTGGTATCCCCAGGAGCCGTAGAAGGGATGCTCCATCACGGGCATCAGCTCCACGTGGGTGAAGTTCATCTCCTTTGCGTAGGCGGCCAGCTGGTGCGCGGCCTCGCGGTAGGTGAGCGAGCGGTTCCCCTCTTCCGGCACCCTGCGCCAGGAGCCGAGATGGACCTCGTAGACTGACTGGGGCGCGTCCAGGGCGTTGCGCTTCGCCCGCGTCTTCATCCACTCGCCGTCGCTCCATTCGTAGTCGAGCTTCCTGACGATGGAGGCCGTCTTCGGCGCCACCTCGGCGTAGAGGCCGAAGGGGTCCGTCTTGTCAAAGCGCCTGCCCTGGTTGTTCGAAGTGATGTGGTACTTGTAGTGCTCCCCCTCGCCAATGCCGGGAATAAACCCTTCCCAGACGCCGGAGCCGTCGCCCCTGCCCCGCAGCTCGTGGCTCTCGGGGTCCCATCCGTTGAAGTCGCCCATGACGGTCACGGACCGGGCGTTCGGCGCCCAGACGGAGAAGAGCGTGCCTTCAACCTCTCCCGACGTCAGAACATGGGAGCCCAGCTTGTCATAGAGCTTGAAGTGGTTTCCTTCCTTGAAGAGATAGACGTCGTACTCCGACAGCAGGCTTATGTCGTAGCGCACGTCGCCTTTTTCCTTTTTCGGCTTCGGCGCCTTTGTCGTCTTGGGATTCTTTGCCTGCATGCTTCGCCTCCTTTACTCAGCTATCAGGTATCAGTGATAAAAAAAACAAACTGCACGCTTTCTCACCAAGACGCAAAGTTCGCAAAGAAAAGCAACGATGCATTAATATGTCTCGCAGAGGCGCAGAGTTCGCAGAGAAAGACAGGACCTTTACACGTTAGAACCCTTGCAAGATACCTGATCTAAAGCCTTCTTGCTCTCACCACGAAGATCACGAAGTATACGAAGACAATCTATCGCCTTTGGTTTAAAACTGGAAATGAAAGATTCCCTCCGCGTCCTCTGTGTGCTCTGCGAGAGACCGCCTCTGCCCCTCATTCAGGCTATGCTGTAAACCTTTGCGCTCTTTGTGCCATCGCGAGAGATCGCCCTGCCTTTGCTTTACTCTGCGAACGACATCCGTAGCTTTTGCACAGCTCCATGTAAAGCTGATACCTTGCCCTGCAAACAACTCTGCGAGAGATCATCCTGGCCCCAGCCTACATGAACTTTTGCGAGCCTTCGACGCGAAGTGATCCAAAAAGAAAACAGCGGGCCGTTGACTGAGAAAATGATTTTTTAAAACAGTCTGTTACGAGGATTATTGGGGCGGTTGTGCTGCAAGTAGTTTCCATTATATATATTTTTAGCACAAAAAACAACCCCCGAGAAAAAACAAACCGGAACTAATTAAAAAAATGACAGATTATTATGTCAGCAGAACAGGAAAAGTATGAATCTGTACTTTCGGCGTAAAAACCGAGAAGGCGAACTTTTATAACCATTGGCTTGCCATGCAGACAGTCAGGCAAAACAAAAATGAACTGTTCGACAATGATTAAATATAACTCATTGAAAAACTTGATTTTATTTTACGAATAAAAATTATGGACACTCTTGAGCCTCTTGCAAAAGTCTATTTTGGAAAATGCCCGATTTCGATTAATCGGC
>JBBIHD010000072.1:0-9827 GCA_037447195.1 Nitrospirota bacterium
CGCAGTTCCTGAGGCTCGAACCATTCCGGACGATGCTGCCTGATTCCAGCACCACGTAGCCGTCGATGGATACGTCCCCGCAATCGGCCCGGGGCGAGAGGTGCACCGTTTCTCCGCCCTCCCTGAGGGCGTCAAGGACCCCGCGGCCATAGGTAACAGGATTGCCGACGTCGTTCCAGTAGGAGCCGGTCACGTCGAAAATGCGGACGCGCTGTCCCGCCTTGGACGCGGCGATCCAGGCTACGGTCGCGTGGGAGACGCCGGATGGGAGAAAACGAAGCATCTCCGGTGAATAGACGGCAATGCCGGTGTAGGCGACCTTGTCGGCTGCTGTCGATGGGTCGGGCCGCGATGCGCCGGGATTCTCCACGTCAAGCACCTGGCCGTCCTTGTCGATGACGACGTTGCTTAAATGGGGAAGTCGGTGGCAGACGAGCGTTGCCATGTTGCCTGACGAGAGATGCTCCTGCAGCAGGCGGAAGAAATCCATCTCCAGCAGAATGTCCGAATTATGCACGATGAAGGGCCGCTGGGAGAGAAGCTCAGCGGCGTTCTTGAGCGCGCCCCCTGTGCCGAGGATGGGGTCCTCGGGAAAGAAGGAAATGCGGTCCGCCCAGGACGATCGCTTTGCCCAGGCGCGGATCAGCTCGGGCTTGTAGTGCAGATTGATGCCGATGCTTCCGTCGCAGAGCGGGGCAAGCTTTTCGAGGATGGTCTCGATGATCGGCGTGCCGAGTACGGGCAGAAGCGGCTTGGGCAGATGGTTCGTGACAGGCCGGAGCCGCTCGCCGAGACCGGCAGCAGGGAGAAAGATGTTTATGGGGAATTTCGTCATATACAGGGGACACGGATAATGCGGATGACCTTGAAAAAGCATTTGGCCACGGATGAACACGGATAAATACGGATAGTTCAGATAGTTAAGCCAGAGCCGGTTTTTTTGGTTGAACCGTTTTCATCAGTGGTTGATGCCGCCGTTCTTAAGACGACCCATTCTTTATCCGTAGTTTCCGCCTTTATCCGTGTCCAAAAATTATCTATAGAGCAGGTAGTTCTTCCTGGTCTTCTCAAAGGCCTTCACTTCTTCCTTCCACCACTGCTCCATCTCATCAAGGTCTTTCCATGCTTCGATCTCCTTGCGAAGGCGGTCCGTGCCCGCAAGGATGTCGATGGGCATCTTCACGTCCTCATATTCATAGGGCGGCTGCTTCCAGGCGAAGTCCCTGGGCCAGGTGTTGTGGATCGTCTTCAGGATGGCCACGCCGGTCTTGAAGGGCCTGAACTTCTCCCGGTCCGTCACGTGGATCTGGGCGCCGCCGCAGACGAGTCCCTTGTGCTTCTGGAAGGTGGGCTCGAAATAGAGGGGCCGGAACAGGACGCCGGGAAGCCTGCATTCCTTCAGCTTCAGCACGAGCGTGTCGGGATGTATGAAGGGCGCGCCGAAGATCTCGAAGGGCCGCGTAGTGCCCCGGCCTTCTGAGATGTTCGTTCCTTCGAAGAGGCACATGCCGGGATAGACAAGGGCGGCATCAAGCGTGGGCATATTGGGCGACGGCAGGACCCAGGGCAGCCCGGTCTCGTCGAACCACTGGCCCCGTTTCCATCCCTGGACAGGGATGGCGCGGTAGTCAAGGCCGGGATAAAACCGGTCCCGGAGATAGGCGCCGATCTCGCCGATGGTCATGCCGTGGCGCACTGGCAGGGGACGGAGACCTACAAAGGAGGTGTACTCCGGGTCCAGCACGGGGCCTTCCGTGAGGCTTCCGGTGATCGGATTGGGGCGGTCGAGCACGACGACGGGCTTCCCGGCAGCCTCGCAGGCCTGCATGCAGAGGTCCAGGGTCCAGATGAACGTGTAATAGCGGCTGCCCACGTCCTGGAGGTCGACGGCAAGGACATCGATCCCCTGGAGCATTTCGGGGGCCGGTTTGCGCGCGCTGCCATAGAGACTGTAGACGGGCAGCCCCGTGGCAGGATCTCGAAAACCTTCCCACTCCACCATGTTGTCCTGCGTCTGGCCGTAGATGCCGTGCTGGGGGCCGAAGAGCGCTGAGAGCTTCAGCTTTTTCGATCGCTGGAAAAGGGTGACCGCATGGTCCAGTCTGCGGCTCACTGATGCCGGATGGGACAGAAGTCCGACGCGGGCGCTCCGGAATTCCCTTGGCCAGAGCTGTTCCACCCTGTCCAGTCCGGTGAGAACCTGTTTTTTCGTCGATAACATGGGCAGATTATAGAGGGTTGCCTCTGTCATGGCAACAGGAAAGTTGCGGCCCACGCGGCGGTTGAAAATATCCGCCGTCTCATCTATAATAAGCGCCATGGAATACAAAGTGGTGGAAACGAGCACGGTGACGGAGGATGAGATTGAGCGCATCCTGAACGAATGGACCGGGAAGGGCCATGTCTTTGAAAGCATCCAGTTCGTCAAGGCCGATTCTTCCCGCAGGCCGGTGATGGCCTTTCTGTTTTTTACGAAGCACAACAAGGCATAATCCTGAAGAAAGCATTTAGCCGCGATGAACGCGAATTTTTAAAAACCCGAACCCAATGCACGAGCCACCTGACTGGTGAATCATCCGAACGATGAGATGCCTTTGTTTTTTCTGTCTTTAACCGTATTCATCCGTGGTTCAACGCTGTTTTTAGGACATTGTCGCCCCGCTGCCACGGTACGGCGAGCTCGGCAAGATGGCGCAGCAGCAGAAGTTCAAGGATGTGGAGGAGCGCAGGATCGACCTGCCCCTCTTTGAGGCCGTGAAGGCCGTGGTGAACGCCGGGGGAAGCGATTTCGGGATGTCGTCCATATTCAATTCAGGGCCGTCCACGGATGCTTCATGGGCGGCACTTTCTATTTACCGGGCTGCGAGCCGGGATGGGGAAGCGAGGGTATTATTACCCCCGTTATCATTTGACATCAATGTGCGGGGAGAGTATAATTTTCTTGAATTCCAAAGCAATGTCAAAGGGTTTTCCACTCACAAGGAGGCCGCACCCATGAGATATCCGAAAGTAATCGTCGCCCTCGCCGCCGCACTGCTCATCGTACTCGGAGCCCTGTCTTCGGCGGAAGCGCGGATGAAAGGGCCCAAATACTGCCTCGCCGTGGTGGAGTTCCGCGACGAGTACTCGGGCGTGGGCACGACCGCCTCAGGCACGGCCAACTACTGGCACGACGCCATCAATGCTTTCACGAACATGGTGAACAAGTCCTATCCCGGCGCAGGCGTCAAGACCGTGGGGGCCGGCGCGGCAAAAATGCTCGAGACCGAACTGGCCAAGACCGGCATGTTCGACATGTACACGCGCGCCGAGATGGACAAGGTGCTGAAGGAGCAGGCCCTGGGCCAGACCGGCATGATCACGGCCCAGTCGGCGGCAAAGACCGGCCAACTCATCGGCGTGAACACCATCGCCATCGGCACGGTGACTGAGTTCGGCGAGAAGGTGGACGGCGTGAACGTTTTCTTTCTTGCCGGCGGCAAGAAGAGCGTCGCCCGCGTGGTGATCGATGTGCAGCTCATCGACACGACCACGGGCAGGATCATCAAGGCCCTCTCGGCGACCGGTGAAGAAGGCAACGTGGGCATCTCGCTCTTCGTGGTGTCCGGCGGCACGTCCCTGGACGACACCAAGGTTGGCAAGGCGCTGCGAAAAGCCATCAAAAAGCTCACGGCGGACGTGAGCGCCGAGATGCAGAACGTGCCCTGGAGCGGCCGCATCGTGAAGGCCGACGCCCGGGAGGTCTATATCAACGCAGGCGCGGCCTCCAACATGCAGTCGGGCATGAAGTTCCTGGTCTATCGCGCCGGCGAGGAGCTGATCGACCCGGAGACCGGCGAGTCGCTTGGCAAGGAAGAGTCCCTTGCCGGCGAGGTCATGGTCACCTCGGTGCTCGAGAAGGTCAGCAAGGCGGCCATTGTGAGCGGCATGGGGTTCTCGAAGGGCGATGTGGTCAGGATGAAGGAATGAAGCAGAGGTTGCCATGAAAGACGACAGAACAGTGTTCACGATCATGCTGGTGGCGCTGCTCACCCTGTCGGCCTACTTTCTGGCCGACACGGTCGATGCGCTGATCGGCCGGAGCCTTGAGGCGGCGCAGCTGCCGGCCACAGCGGCCCGGCAGGAGAGCATGCCCTTTGAACCGCGGCGCGAGTTGAGCGACTATACGAGTATTCTGGACCGGGGCCTCTTCGGGGAGGGTAAGCGTTCGTCCACAACGGCCCCGGCCGCGCCTGCGACGGTGTACCGGCTCATCGGTACGGTGGAGGGCGCGGAATTTTCCGGCGCCGTTCTGGAGGACGCAGCAGGCCAGCAGAACTTCTACCGCATCCGGGAAAAGCTCCAGGACCAGTCCATGATCTTGAAGGTGCAGCGCGACAAGATCACCATGAAAGGGGCCGACGGCAGCACCTTTGAGCTCGAGGTCGCTGATGAGACAAGGATCGTGAGCGTCTCAAAGCCCGGCATCCCGTCGCCGCGCCACGACCGGATCAAGAGGGTTTCCGAGGGGAATTTCGTCGTCGACCAGGGCATGGTCACGTCCAGCACCGAGAACCTGAACCAGCTGCTGACCCAGGCGCGCGCCCTTCCGTACATCGAGAATGGAAAGACCGTCGGTTTCCGCATGAGCGAGATCGTGCCGGGAAGCCTTTTCGAGAAGATCGGGCTGATGAACGGCGACGTGATCCAGGGCGTTAATTCCCAGCAGCTCGACGACCCCGGGAAGTTCTTTCAGCTCTACCAGGGCCTGAAGGACGAGAAGAACATCACCATCGATGTTCTGCGCAACGGCCAGCGCCAGACGCTGAATTACGATATCCGGTAGTATCGGGCAGCAGAAGCGAACGTCGCCCGTTGATTTTTTATCTGCGTCCAACCATTGATGGACTCGTTAAAAAAAGCACATTTTACCACTGAGTCACGGAGAGCGCGGAGGAAATCCGTTCATTACGTATTAGGTTTTTTCCGTGTCTCAGTGCCTCCGTGGTGGATTTTTTATTTTGAAGAAGGCATTAACCGGTTTTTAACGTTATTATTCTGTTCCCGGAGGATGAGCGTGCAAAGACTTCGGGCCCTGCTGTGTGCAGGGCTTCTCCTGATCAGCCCGGCTGCCCATTCCCAGGAGCCTGTTGCCCCGCCGGACCAGATCGACCTTTCCCAGTACAAGCCGGGCCAGGACTACATCACCCTGAACTTCAACAATATCGAGATCTCTGCCCTCATCAAGGTCATGAGCGAGCTCACGAGGCGGAATTTCATCCTCGACGAGCGCGTCACCGGGAAGGTGACCCTCATGACCCCCACGAAGATCTCGCCTGACGACGCCTATCAGATATTTCTGTCAGCCCTTGAGATCAAGGGCTTCACCGCCGTGGAGGACGGGAAGGTCATCAGGATCGTGCCCACGGCCTTCGCGCGCCAGAGCGGCCTGAAGGTGGTGCCCGACGGCAACATGCGCGGGGAAGGCTTTGTCACGAAGATCATCAGGATGTCCTATATCGATCCCCAGGACATCGTGCGCACCCTGGCGCCGCTGATCAGCAAGGACGGGAACCTCCTGGCCTATTCAGCCACCAACTCCCTGATCGTGACCGATTCGGTGCACAACATCCGGAAGATCGAGAGCCTTATCCGCTCCCTCGATATGCCTGCGCCCGAAGGCAAGGGAAAGATCAACGTCTATGCCCTCAAGCACGCCAATGCCGAAGACATCGCAAAGGCGCTCTCGTCGGTCGTATCGCGGGCCCCGGGTGCACCTCCCGGCGCTCCCCGTCCACCCATGGGCGGGCCGACGACGATCCTGGAAGGCGCCGTCACGATCACGGCGGACAAGTCCACGAACTCCCTTATCATCATTGCGTCGCCGGCCGACTATGAGACCGTAAAGGACGTGATCCAGAAGCTTGATATCAGGCGGCGGCAGGTCTATGTGGAGGCGGCGATCATCGAGATGGGGCTCGCGAGGCAGCGCGATCTCGGTTTTGAATTCCGCTCGGTCTCCCAGATCAGCGGCGACAAGGTCATCGCGGCCGGGGGCACGAACTTCGGCGGCATGGAGCCGGCCATCGTTCAGGGGCCCGCGGGGCTTGCCTCCATCGATGGCCTGGCCGTCGGCGCCGTGAAGGGGACCTTTACCTTCAAGGGTGTGGAGTTTTTCAACGTTGGCGCGCTGCTCCGGGCGCTCCAGACGGACGGCGACGTGAATGTCCTGTCCACGCCGAACATCCTGACCACGGACAATGAGAAGGCCGAGATCATGGTTGGCGAGAACATCCCCTTTGTGACGGGCCAGACCCAGTCCGCGGCAACAGGCAGCGGTTCCATCCTGACCTCCATCGACCGGCGGGACGTGGGCATCAGCCTGAAGATCACACCGCAGATATCGTCGGATGACAATGTGCGGCTCGAGATATACCAGGAAATATCCGCTGTCACGGAGACGCCGGGGCTGAACCCCAATGTGGTGGGGCCCAGCACGAGCAAGCGTTCGGCAAGCACCACCGTGGTGGTGAAGGACCAGGAAACGGTCGTGATCGGCGGTCTGATCCGCGACAATGTCATCTCGAACACGCGCAAGGTGCCCTTGCTCGGCGATATCCCCATCCTGGGCTGGCTCTTCAAGTTCAAGACGACGAGGGTGGAGAAGACGAACCTCATGATCTTTATCACGCCCCACATCATCAGGACCGAGTCCGACGCCGCGGACCTCACGAGGCGGAAGGGCGGCGATCTCGAGGACTTCCGCAAGGAGCACCGGATCAAGAAGAAAGAGGCGGGCGTTCCTGTAATACCTGAAGCGCCCGCTGCAGCTCCGGAACCGTCCCCTGCGCAGCCGGCAACACCGGAGCAAGCCCCGTGAGACGGCTGATCGGGGAGATACTGACGGAGTCGGGTCTGTCCCCGGAACGGCTCAAGAAGGCGCTCGATCTTCAGCAGAAGCGGGGCGGCAGGATCGGTGCGCTTCTCATGCGCCTGAATTTCGTGACGGAAGCGGAAGTGCTCCGGGCCCTGGGTTCGCAGCTGGACCTTCCTGTGCAGGAGGAACTGGGCGAGATCGACCGCGAGCTCGCCCTCACCCTGCCCATCTCCTACGCAAAAAAGTCCTTTGTTCTCCCGCTCAGAAAAGAGAATGGCGCGGTCATCGCCGCCACGTCGGAACCGCTCAACCTTTCGATCCTCGACGACCTCCAGCTCCTGTTCGGCTCAGCCGTCTCCCTGGTCATCGTTCCCTCGGAGAAGATCCTTGAGGCCGTCAACCGCCTGCACAGCGAGGACCTTGACCACGCCGAGGGCGTTGCCGAGGAGATGGAGGAGGAAGACCTCTCCTTTCTCGCCGCCGAGCTGGAGGAGCCCACGGACCTCCTCGAGACGACGGACGATGCGCCGATCATCAGGCTCGTGAACTCCCTGCTGTCCCAGGCCATCCGCGAGCGCGCCAGCGACATCCACGTCGAGCCCTTCGAAAAGGAAGTGGTGGCCCGGTTCCGCATCGACGGCATCCTCTACAACATCCTGACGATCCAGAAGCGCTTCCAGGCGAGCATCGCCTCGCGCGTCAAGATCATGTCAGGGCTGAACATCGCCGAGAAGCGGCTGCCCCAGGACGGCGGCATGCGCATCAAGATCGCGGGCCGCGACGTGGACATCCGCGTTTCGATCGTTCCCACGTCCTTCGGCGAGCGGATCGTGCTGCGGCTATTGTACCGCGAGAGCGCGCTGCTGCCCCTCGAAAAGATCGGCTTCTCCGGCGACACGCACGAGCGCTTTGCCGAGCTCATCGCGAGGCCCCATGGCATCATCCTGGTCACGGGCCCTACGGGGAGCGGCAAGACCACCACGCTCTATGCGTCGCTTTCGAAGATCAATTCGCCGGACAAGAACATCATCACCATCGAGGACCCCATCGAGTACCAGCTCAAGGGCATCGGCCAGATCCAGGTGAACCCCAAGATCAATCTCACCTTTGCGGCCGGCCTGCGGTCCGTGCTGCGCCAGGACCCCGACGTGATCCTGGTCGGCGAGATCCGGGACTCTGAGACGGCAGAGATCGCGATCCAGGCGGCCCTGACGGGCCACCTTGTTTTTTCAACGCTCCATACGAACGATTCGGCAGGCGCGATAACGCGGCTCGTGGACATGAAGGTCGAGCCCTTCCTGATCTCTTCATCGGTCATGGCCATCCTTGCCCAGCGTCTGGTGCGCGTGCTCTGCACCGAATGCCGGGAGCCCTACGAACTTACGGCGTTGGAGCGGGAAGAGCTGGAGATAGCGAAGGACGCTGGCGCGCAGACCGTGTATCGCGCCAGGGGATGCGAGGCCTGCTACCAGACGGGCTATCTCGGCCGGATCGCCATCTATGAGCTTCTGATCATGGACGACGAGATGCGGCAGCTCATCATGAAGAACGCCGATGCCGCGACGATCAGGGCCGCTGCCATGCGCAAAGGGATGCGGACGCTGCGCCAGGACGGCGCGCGCAAGATCCTTGAAGGCAAGACCACGGTGGAAGAAGTGGTGCGGGTGACGCAGAGGGAAACACAGTAGTCAGTAATCAGTGGTCAGGGTTCAGCAAAAGACCCTTCTCGCAGAAGACGTTCTTCTGACTTCTGGATGCTGACTGCTGATCGCTGTCGTTAAAAACCATGCCTCTCTTCGAATATAAAGGGGTCACCGCCGCGGGCAAGAAGGTCGCGGGCGTCTTCGACGCCGAAGGCCTCAAGTCGGCAAAGGCGAAGCTCCGGAAGGAAGGGGTCGTTGTCCTCGACATCCACGAGGGCGGCAGGACCGCCGCGGTCCGGCGGGGCGAGGTGCGCTTCGGCGCTGCCGGTCGGGTGCGCGTCCGCGACCTGGCGAACGCCACGCGGCAGCTCGCCACGCTGATCTCCTCGGGCCTGCCGCTCATCGATGGGCTGAACGTGGTGGTGGAGCAGGAGGAGAACGCGGCGTTGAAACGGGCCCTGTCGTCGGCCCGCGACGATGTGCGGGAAGGCTCGTCCCTGGCCGACGCGCTGCGGGCGAACACCAGGGCCTTCTCCTCCCTCTACGTGAACATGGTATCGGCAGGCGAGGCGAGCGGCACGCTCGAGATCACCCTGGACCGCCTGGCGGATTTTCTTGAAGAGCAGTCCCGGTTCCGCTCCCGCCTGGCCTCTGCGCTTGCCTACCCGGCCTTCATGACCATCATCGGCATGGGAGTGCTTTTTTTCCTCTTCAGCTTCGTGCTGCCCCGCGTCGTGGGCATGTTCGAGGACTCGAAGCAGCAGCTGCCGCTCATCACGACCCTGCTGCTCTTTGTCGTGAACCTGGTCTCTTCCTGGTGGTGGGCGATGCTGGCCCTGCTGGGCGGAGCAGGCTACGGGCTGAAACGGTATATCGGCACGGCCGAGGGCAAGGAGAAGATGGATTCCCTCTACCTGCGTCTCCCGCTCTTCGGCTCGCTTATCAGGATGATCGCCGTGTCGCGGTTCACGCGCACACTCGGCACGCTGCTCCAGAGCGGCGTGCCCACGCTGGCCGCGTTTGACATCGTGAAGAGCGTTGTCGGGAACAGCGTGCTGGCCAATGCCATACAGAAGGCGCGGGAGAACGTGCGGGAAGGGGAATCCATCGCCGACCCCCTCCGACGGAGCGGCCTGTTCCCGCCCGTGGTGGTCCAGATGGTCTCGGTGGGCGAGAGGAGCGGCGAACTCGAAAAGATGCTGCTGAAGGTCTCCGATTCCTTTGACCGGACCGTTGAGGCGCGCATCGCCGCGCTCATGGCGCTCTTGGAGCCGGCCATCATCCTGGTGATGGGCGTCGTGGTCGGGTTCATCGTGATCGCCATCCTG